>NZ_LSJW01000112.1:0-2130 GCF_001557335.1 Microbacterium sp. CCH5-D1 | reverse complement strand
GGTCGCGTCGGCGAGGGGGAGCGTGTCGGCGGCGTTCGACGGAAGGGGGGAGTGCGCGTCTGCGGTCGCCTGGCGTCGACGATGACGACGGAGAAGCGGTCGAGTCGGATCGGGGACTTCTGTCGGAGCTTCCGAGGCTTCGTGAGCGCGCTCGGGGGGCAGGGAATTCGTGACGGGATCCTTCCGGGAGGCAGATGTACGCGGCGGTCGATCCCCCCGGATGCCACCGTTACCGATCTGTAATTTAATTCGTGAACTCGCGAGCGTCAAATCGAGATCGGACGCGTCGGCATCGATGTGGCCTTCGCCGCGCTCTGTCGTCCATCGATATCCGCGGAGAGCGTGACGCCAGGGGGTGTGTCGATTCTGCATCCGGTGCGGAGTGCTCGGGGTGCCCTGGCTTCTCGGTGCGCGGCAGCTGTGGAGTACTCGCTTTCCGCCGGCTTTGTGGAGTGTTGGAGGCCTCTATCTGTGTTCTGGAATATTGCTCTGAACTGGGCTTATCCCGGGATGAATGTCGGTGGCCCCGAGTTGACTTCGGGTATGAACACTCCTGTGGATGCGCTCAGCCAGGTCGTCGCCGACCTGGATGCGGTGCTGCGTTCCGAGGCGGTGGTGGGTTTGAGCGACGAATCGAAGATGGAGCTGCTGCGAATGGCGGGTGAAGCGCAGCGGCGCGTGGAGGCCGTGGTGGTGGGGGTCGTCGCATCGGTGGAGTCACGCCCGGCGGGTTCGGGCGACCTCGCGTTCTGCGGCCTCTTCGGGTGCCGAACCGTCGGCGAGCTTCTGCAGCGGGTGCTGCGGGTGGATGCGACGGGTGCCACCCGGGTCGTGAAGGCCGCGAGGGCGGTGCGGCGGGAGGTCGATCTGACGTCGGGCGGCTGGTTGCCGGCACGGTGGCCGGCATTGCGCGCGTCCCTCCTCGACGGGACGGTGGGGGTCGACGGGGTTCTCGCGGCGATCGGTCCGATCGAACGGGCCGGCGCCAGGGTGGGGACGGCGGACAGGTTGCGGGCCGATGCGGAGTTGGCGGCGTATGCGCGCGGGCTTCCGGTCGCCGAGCAGCGCGCGGATGACCACGGCGGTGCGGAGTCGGGGTTCGACGACGACACCGCTCCTCCGGCGACTCCGGAAGACCTGCGGGTGCTGGCGCAGGTGATGGTGCAGTATCTCGATCCGGATGGTGCCGAGCCTGCGGACGAGATCGCCATGCGGGCGCGGGGGATCGTCCTCGGTCGGGCCAAGGACGGGGTGATCCCGATCCGGGGTGGGCTGCTCCCCGAGGTCGCAGGACAGCTGCGACGCCTCTTCGACGCGTACCTGAACCCGAAGGTCGACGGCCCGCCGCAACCTGGTGTCGCTTTCCGGCCCTCCGACACGGCGCGCACCTCTTCGCCGGAGGTCGAGGGGGCGGATCATGGCTTCCTGCCATCCGAGGACCCGGTGCGGACGATCGACCCCCGGACGCGCGCGCAGAAGCAGCACGACACGCTCGCCGCCGTGCTCTCCATCGCTGCACGTCACGATGACACGCCCCGCCTGGGAGGTGCCGCACCGACGCTGGTCGTCACCGTCACCGCCGAGGACTACGCCACCGGTTCCGGATGGGCTCGCATCGAAGGGATCGACACCCCCGTGTCCACCGGAGTCGCCGCGCACACCGCGTGCGGGGGCGGCGTGCAGCGGGTCCTGTTCGACCCGGCTGGGCGCATCATCGGAATCCACACCTCCGACCGCATCTTCAATGCCCATCAACGCCGGGCGATCACTCTCCGCGACCGTGAATGCCTCATCCCCGGCTGCCATGTGCCCGCGGCCTGGTGCGAGATCCATCACGTGGACGAGCACGCCCGCGGTGGAGCGACTCATACCGACAACGGCGTCGCGCTGTGCTGGCACCACCACCGAACCCTCCCCACCAGTGGATGGGAGATCCGGATGCGACATGGCGCACCCTCCGTCCGCGGCCCTGCCTGGTGGGATCCGAGCCGGCGATGGCGAACACCACGACCGACCAGCGCTGCTCGTTCCCGACCGACGGTTCGACGCAAGGAGCTGCTGCGGACATGAAACCCGGTGGCAGCGGAACCTTTGGTGGCAGTGGAGGTGGAGGTGGAGGTGGAGGTGGAG
>NZ_LSJW01000111.1:0-31919 GCF_001557335.1 Microbacterium sp. CCH5-D1 | reverse complement strand
ATGCCCAGCCCGTACGCACCGAACACGACGCCGAAGAACAGCACGATCAGGGTCCACAGACGCCCGTTGCTGAACACCTCGCGCAGGCGCAGGCGCCCGTGCTTCTGCTCGGTCGCCGCGGTCTCGACAGCCAGGGTGTCGGTGATCCAGCGCTGCTCCGTCTTGTCGAGCCAGCGCGCGTCCTGCGGGCGATCGGGCAGCCAGAAGAAGACCACGAAGGCGAGGAGCACGGCGGGGATGCCCTGCAGCAGGAAGACCAGCTGCCAGCCGTCGAGCCCCCACATCCCGTGGAGTTCGAGCATCCAACCCGATAGCGGTGCGGCGACGGCGTTCGCGATCGGGTTCGACAGCACGAACACGACCAGCACCTGGGTGCGGTATTGCCGGGGGAACCAGAGCGTGAGGTAGAGGAGCACCCCGGGGAAGAACCCGGCCTCGGCGATGCCCAGGATGAACCGCGCGATCGCGAACTGCGTCGCATCCTGCACGAACGCGGTGAGGGCGGCGACGAGCCCCCAGGAGACCATGATGCGGGCGATCCACTTGCGGGCGCCGAACCGCTCGAGCAGGAGGTTGCTCGGCACCTCGAAGAGCAGATAGCCGATGAAGAAGATGCCGGCGGCGAACCCGAAGGCGGCCTCGGTGATCTGCAGCGCGGCCGTCATCTCGAGCTTGGCGAACCCCGCGTTGTTGCGGTCCATGTAGGCCACGAGGTACAGCAGCCCGAGGAACGGGCCGAGGCGCCAGATGGCCTTCTTCATGGCGGAGGCTCCGACCTCCTCGGGTGTGCGCGTATCGGGGGCGGTTCGGGTCCCGGACATGACAACTCCTTCGTCATCGGTGGATAGGCTTGCTATAGCATCTAGCAAATCGGGCGCCGTGTCCACCCATCGACGAAATGCCATAGCATCGATCGAACGATTGCGCGCCCGCTCGACCAGACGGCACCGTGCATCGAGAAGGGCAACCGAATGCGCAGCGTCTCGGATCAGAACATCGCCGAACAGGTGGCAGACGAACTGCGCACGGCCATCCATTCGGGAGAACTCGCCCCCGGCGAGCGGCTGGTCGAACGCAAGCTCGCCGATCGACTCGGTGTCAGCCACATCCCCGTGCGCGAGGCCCTGACCCGGCTGGCGGAAGAGCGCCTCATCACACGGGAACCCCGCCGCGGTGCACGCGTCGCTCAGCTCAGCGCACAGGACCTCGAGGAGATCTCCAGCCTGCGGATCGTGCTCGAGCAGTTCATGGCCATCCGCGTGCAGGAACGGTGGAACCAGGAATCCGCTGCGCGGCTCGGGGCCATCATCCAGTCCATGGCCGACGCCGCCCCTGGCGACATCGCCGAGGTGCTGCGCCAGGATCGCCTCTTTCACGAGACGCTCGCCGACCTCGCCGAGCACCGATTCCTCGACGAGGTGAGCGGCCAGCTGCGCGGTCGCATCACGGGCTTCATCCAGGCGGCCAACTCCGCGCTCGATCCCGCCGAGCAGGAGGAGCATGTGCGCAGCCACCAGCAGATCGTCGATGCGATCGCGAGCGGCGACCCCGAACGGGCACGCACCGTGATCGCCGAGCATGTCACCAGGGCCGTGCAGCGCATCACGCCGTCCGTCTCGGCCGAGTGAGCCGCACCATGACACCGAAGACCATCGTCCTCACCGGAGCCTCCGACGGCATCGGCGCCGCCGCCGCACGACAGCTCGCAGGACCTGCCCACCGCCTCATCCTGGTCGGCCGCTCCGCCGAGAAGACCCGTGCCGTCGCCGAGGAGACCGGGGCCGAGTGGTTCACCGCCGACTTCGCCCGGCTCGACGACGTGCGGGCGCTGGCCGGGAAGATCGCCGCCGCCGTGGGGGACACCGGCATCGACGTGCTGGCCAACAACGCGGGCGGCATCTTCGGCGATCGCACTCCGACCGTCGACGGCTTCGAGAAGACCATGCAGGTCAACCACCTGGCACCGTTCCTGCTCACGAACCTGCTGCTTCCGCGGCTGCTGCGGGCCGGAGGTGCGGTCATCAACACGTCGAGCATCGCCCATCGCCTGTTCGGGCACCTCGATGTCGACGACCTCGACAACACCCGCCGGTTCAGTCCGAACAAGGCTTACGGGGATGCAAAGCTCGCGAACGTGCTGTTCGCCAAGAGTCTGCACACGAAGTTCCACGCCGACGGACTGAGCGCCGTGGCGTTCCACCCCGGCACCGTGCAGACGAACTTCGCGGCGGACTCTTCGAGCGTGATGCGGCTGCTCTACCGCACGCCGCTCAGACATCTCGTGCTCATCGGCGCGGACAAGGGCGGCGCGACCCTGCGCTGGTTTATCGAGGGAACCCCCGATGAAACGTGGTTCTCCGGCGCCTACTACGACGAGCGTCAGCTGACCGCGAAGGTCAATCCGCAGGTGAACGACGCGGCTCTCGCCGAGGCGCTCTGGCAGCGCAGCGCCGAGCTCGTCGGCCTCCCCGCCGCTTAGGCCCGCCCCCTCGCCCCGCGGGCGGGAATCACCCTTCTCGCACCCTGGTCCACGGATTCGCCATATACTTGCCATGGAAAGTAAGCCAGTGGTCGTGGAAAGGATGCGCCGTGGACCTGCATCGACTCTTCGATGATGTGATCCGCTTCGAGATGGAGATCTGGGAGGCGGTCGACCGACGTCTCCGCGCCGAGCATTCCCTGCCGCTGAGCTGGTTCGAGCCCATGCGGGCCATCGACAGGATCGAGAACTGCCGGGCCTCCGACATCGCGACCGAGCTCTCGATCACCGAGGGCGGTACCAGCAAGCTGGTCGCTCGCATCGAAGCAGCGGGCTACTGCGAGCGCACACCGAACCCCGACGACCGACGGGCCTCGTTCATCACGCTCACGCCGGCGGGCAAGGACATGTTGACGATCGCGACCGAGACCTTCGGCAGAGAGCTGGAGCCGTGGTTCCAGAGCGTCTTCGCTGCCGACCTTGAGCACTTCGCCACCACGCTCGCCACCCTTCGGGTGCGCAAGCCCGTACCGACGACAGGAGTCACCCCATGACCGAGATGATGCGCGCGATCGTGCTCGACACACCGGGCCCCGCGGAGGCGCTCACGATCCGAGAGCTGCCGATTCCGACACCGAGCGAGGGCTGGGTGCTGATCCAGGTGAAGGCGTTCGGCCTGAACCGCTCCGAGCTGCACACCCGGCTCGGCCTCGCGGAGGGCGTCACCTTCCCCCGCGTGCTCGGCATCGAGGCAACGGGCGTCGTCATCGACGCACCCGGTGGCGAATTCACCCCCGGGCAACAGGTCGTGGCGGTGATGGGCGGGATGGGACGCACCTACGACGGCGGATACGCCGAGTACACCTGCGTCCCCGCGACCCAGGTCATTGCTTTCCAGAGCAACCTCGACTGGGGCACCCTCGGCGCCGTTCCGGAGATGCTGCAGACCTCCTACGGATCGCTCACCGTGGGGCTCGATGCCCAGCCCGGCCAGTCGATCCTGATCCGCGGCGGCACCTCGTCGATCGGGATGGCGACCGCGGTGCTTGCGAAGCAGCGCGGAATGACGGTCTTCTCGACCACACGCAACCCGAACAGGGCCGACGCCCTCACCCGCATCGGCGTCGACCATGTGCTGATCGACGACGGCGACGTGCAGGCGCAGGTCAGAGCGATCCTGCCCGACGGCGTCGACACGGCCCTCGAGCTCGTCGGAACACCCACCCTGCCGGACACGCTCCGCTCGACCCGCGTACACGGCGTCGTCTGCTTCACCGGGATGCTCTCGAACCAGTGGACCGTGAAGGACTTCTACCCGATCGAGTACATTCCCCGCGGCGTGCGCCTCAGCGCCTACGGCGGAGGCGCGGCCGACCTGCCGCCGACCGTGCTCCAGGGCTTCCTCGACGCGGTCGCGGCCGGCGAGGCCACCGTGCCGATCGACCGGGTCTACGCGTTCGACCAGATCGCCGAGGCGCACACCGCGATGGAACAGGGCACCGCCGTCGGCAAGCTCGTCGTACTCACCGGCCTCTGACCCGCTCCCCCGCGCCGCAGGCATCCGCGGCCCGCCGAGTGCACGGGTTCTCGCCGAGTGCACGGCTCCTTCACGTCGAGAAGCCGTGCACTCGGCAACATCCGGTGCACTCAGCGTTGGGTCGCGGGGCAGGTCGCAGGGGGCAGGTCGCGGGTCCGGGTCAGACCACGAGGTTGGCCGTGTCCACCACGCGCGGGCCCTCCGTGGGGAAGGCAGTGCGAGTCACACCCGACTCGACGTTGCCGGTGTGAAGCAGCGTGGACGAGCCCCCGAACGCCGCGTCCGCCAACTCCAGTGCGCCGCCCTCGAAGCGGCTGCCGACTGCTCGGTAGTGGGTCGCGCCCTTCGTGACCGAGACGTGCGTCGCGGCCCCCTCCGCGCGGAAGGTGCTGTCGCTCAGCGTCAGGTGCAGCTCGCCGTCGCCGGTGCGTGCGACACCGATGCCGCCCTTGTTCGCGACGTCCGATCCCGCGATCTCGACCGCCTGACGCTCTGCCCTCGCTGCCGCGATACGCACGTTGCGGAGCGTCGCTCCCTCGAAGCGCAGCCGCTCGGACGACGACACGACAGGCGCCGCATCGTCGGCGGCGGTGAGCGTCGAGCCGCGGAACGTGACTGCGCCCGCACCGGTGATCTTCATGCCGCCCACCCGATCGAGCACGGTGTCGACGAAGGTGACCAGTGTCTTGACCGTGGCGTTGGTGAGCTCGCCGGGGGCAACGAACGTGAAGTGCGAATCCGTGATGGTCGTCGGCCGTGCCGAGTTGTCCGAGGCCTGCGTGATGATGAGCGTGTCAGACGCGGTGCACCCCCGCAGCTGCGCGCCGTCGGCGTTGATCCACAGCATCCCGGAGCCCGCGAGCGACGGCTTTCCGATCACCTGGACGTCTTCCAGGGTGAGGTCGGTGATGCGCACGCGCGCCACGAACCACGAGCACACGTGCTTGCGCACGGTGATGCGCTTGGCCGCAGAACCCCAGGCTGCACCGGAGTTCGCGAAGGTCATGAGGCCCGAGTTGCCGGTGTAGGTGAGGTCGTGCTCGTACTGCCCGTGCGTGACGAACGGACCCTGGTCATCACCGTCGCCGTGGCAGTTCTCGACCAGGCAGTAGGCGCTCGCGGTGAAGTCGTTCAGGTGCCGGGCGTTCGCGGTGTGGCAGTTGGCGACGTATCCGTACAGGCAGTAGATCTGCTGCGTCAGGTAGCCGGCACCTCCCCAGGTGACCGAGGTCGGGTTCTTGAGCGTGCAGCTCACGGTCGAGTAGTAGGTGTTCCAGCGCCGCTGGATGAGCGGCCAGAACGTGCCGGTGCCGTCGATGTGGTCGACGTCGCAGCGCACCGCGTACTCGAAGGCCAGCGGGTGCGAGCCGGTGTACTCGTCGGTGCCGGTGCCGAGGAACTTCAGGTTCGACACCGTCACGTCCTGCACCGGCACGACCCGACGCCAGGTCATCGTGCGATCCTTGCCGAGGGGCCAGCCGTTCTTGTAGTTGATGCGGATGTGCGTGCCGTCGACGATCTGGGTGACCTGCACCATCCGCTGCAGCTCGCGCTCCCAGCGGCCCGACAGTGCGTTCACTTCTGCCGCGTACCAGTCCCCCACTGTGAAGAACGAGGAGTCGGCGACCGGGAAGATGTCACCGAGGTCGGGCACGACCTCGCCGAGCTTGGCCTCCTGCACGGCATCGGTCACCTCGCCGCGGAAGAACATGACCGCTGCGAACGGATCGTCCTTGCCGGCGTTCTCGATGCCCACGGTCGTCATGAGGTGGCCGCCGAAATCGAAGGCGATGTTCGATCGGGAGAACTTGTGGCGACGGATGAAGTTGAGGGGGCTGTGCCCCTCGACGCGATGGATGCTCGCGTCGTTCACCATGGCGTCGAGGGCGTCGTCGGCGTTGACGCTCGCATCCATGATCCCGAACATCCGGAAGTCGACGACACCCCCGTGCACGAGCACCCACGCTCCGCCCTTGGGGCCGGCGAGCACGGTGCCTCCGTTCGCGGCAGGAGCGTCCTTCTTCACGAAGCGGTACAGCCCGGCGCCGCCATCACCCGGCGTCGCGTACCCGGCCGTGCGGGCGAGGTCGCCGTCCTTGCCCTTCCGGTTCGCGAGCGCCACGGCCGTACCGCCGTTGGCCACGCTCTTCGCCCCCGAAGAATCCAGCGGCGCCACGGGCCCGGCCGCCTGCGCCGGTGTCTGCGTGGTGACAGCGGCGACGCCGCCGATCGCCGCCGCCCCGAATCCCGCGAGCAGCATGCGCCGGCTGCGCAGGGCCGCGGTCTCGTTCCTCTCGCGTGCCGACTGGTCCTGCAGCGTCATATCCGCTCTCAGCGTCGGGTCGACGTTCAGGGCCGTGCTCAGCTTCCGGGTGGTGCTCATCCTCTGGGCCATGCTCATCCTCCTTGCGGCGTCATCACCGCGGTCAGGCGTCCGGCTGATTGCCGGGCCGCATCATCCGATCGATCCCCAGTCCCCCAGTGCCGTCTCCGAGCGGGTCGCTCAGAAGTAGTCGCCCGCCGTGAAGTGACGGATGCCGTCCAGCCGGGCCGTGCGTCGCAGCGGACGGATCATGCCGGTGCGGTCGTCCTGCCGCACGGCCTGCGGTGCGAAGGCATGAAGCGTGGACTCCTCTTCGGGCAGCGCAGGGACGGCGAGGTCACACGACGACACCCCGGCGAGCGCCCAGTCCGCGGCGACGGCGGAGAGCAGGTCGTCGCGCACACGCTCGGAATCCGGGAGCACCGCACTCTCCAGCAGCACGCCGACGCCCCCTCGATGCTCGGCGATCACGTAGCCGAGCACGGTCGAACCCTCGACGCGGCGATACAGCGTCGCACCCCGCATCCGCACCTCCGCCATCGCCGCGTCGCGGTCGCTGCGCACCGGCGCGAGGACCACCCGCCCGGCACGCGAGCGCTCGTAGACGTCACGCAGCGAACGGAAGCTCCCGAGTCCGACCGTCTCGCGCTCGACGTGTCCCTCGACGTTTTCCTCGTGCTTGCGGGGCATGGGGGCACTCCAGGGACCGGTCAGGGTCCGTGCCATGGCGAACGTCTCGAAGCCGCTGGAGCGATACACCTCCGGGGTACCCGTGAAGAGCAGCGCCCACTCGGCATCGCCCGCGGTCTCCAGCGTCGCGGCCACGAGACGGCGCGCGAGCCCCTGCCCTCTGGCACGCCCGGCGACCGCGACACTGCCGATCGCGTGCACGTGCGCCACACCGCCGTCGTCCTCCCGCAGCCGCTTGGGCAGACCGTAGATGGATCCGCAGACCCCTCGATCGTCCTCGGCCACGAAGGTGTGCGCCAGCCGATCATCATCGATCAGCCACTGGTCGGGCGCCAGCGGCGGTGTGAACACGGTCGCCCACAGCGCCGTCAGGGCGGACTGGTCCTCTGCGCAGGCGGCGCGGATCCTCTGGGCGCTCATGCCTGACCTCTCGCGATGTCGGCGGCGTGGATCGTGTTCGCCACGACCGCCCGCGCGCCGGTCCAGGGAGCGACTGTCGCACCGTGTGCGGCCGCGTCGAGCAGCGCCCGGATCAGGCCGTGGAACCCGAGCTCCGTGTTCGCGTCGTCGACGTCGAGCGCGAGCGCGCGGATCCCGTCGGCGGTCACGACCTCCAGCGTGTAGGCGTCCGGCCCGGGAGTCCCGGTGACGAGCACCTGCACCGGCACGTCACGCTGCGCACCGGGAACCCGCAGCAGGCCGTCGATGCCTGCCGCATCCTCCGACACCGCGCTCGATCCCCGCCGCACACGGGTCCATCCGGATCCCGACACCAGGGTCGCCCCCGGCAGCAGCACGTCGACCATCTCCCAGGCATGCACGCCGACCGTCACCGCGGTACCCCCACCCTGCTGCGGATCGTCCTGCCAGGAGCGGGCGGGCACCCGGAAGCCCGCGTTGTCGTGCTGGGCGTGCACACGGAGCGCGAGCACGTCGTCGAGCGTCTGCAGGAAGGGCGCGACCTCCGCGGCAAGGGCGGAGAGCGCGGGGGCGAAGCGCAGCACCGAGCTGGTGCCCACCGCGACGGACGATGCCGCGAGAGCACGGTCGACCTCGGCGAGCTGAGCCTCCGTCGCCGCGATCACCTTGTTCACGAACACCGGAGCGACCCCGCCGCCGAGAGACTGCAGGAAAGGCGCGACCTCATGCGGGCGCGGCGTCGCGATGACGAGGTCCGGTCGCAGCACCGCCAGCTCCTCGAGCGAGGCCACCACCACCCCACCGAACCGCGCCGCGAACTCTCCTGCGGCAGCGGTGTCCGCATCGTGCACGCCGACCACCTCGGCCCCGAGCGCTCGCACGTTGGCGGCGTCGGTGTACGGGTGCGAATGCGCGAGTCCGGCGAAGGCCACACGCAGCGGCGTGCCGCTCATGCCATCGAAGACAGCTGGTCGCGGGTGATGGTGTGCGCGAGGGGACGCCCCGCGGCGAAGGCCTCGACCTCGTCGACGACGATCCGTCCCTGACGCAGCCGCCCCTGGTGCGTGCCCGCCGCGCGATGCGGGGTGACCAGCACCCCGGGCAGCGTCCGGAACGGACTGTCCGCGGCGAACGGCTCCTCGTCGAACACGTCGATCGCCGCGCTGAGCCGCCCGCGTCGGAGCTCGTCGAGCAGCGCGGTCTCGTCGACCAGCCAGGAGCGCGCGGTGTTGACCAGCCCCGCGCCGTCGCGCATCGACGCCAGCTCGCGGCGACCGATCATGTGGTGGGTCTCCGGCAGCGTCGGGGCGTGCACGGCGACGATCTGCGCGCGGCGCAGGGCATCGTCGAGCGGCACGAGCTCTGCGCCGAGAGCAGCAGCCTCCGAAGCGGCGAGCGTCGGGTCGACCAGCAGCGGTTCGGCCCCGAGCGCGCGGATGAGTTCGAGGTAGGCCCGCCCGGTACGCGAAGCCCCGATGACCGCGATGGGCGTGCCGAGGATCTCGCGCTGCACCCCGACCGCCGCCGCGTCGTACCAACCGTCGCCGGCGCGCAGGGCGTTGTGCATCTCGGGCACGCGGTGCAGCAGCGCGAGCGTGAAGGTGAGCGACACCTCGGCCACCGGTCGCGCCATCCCCGCGCCGGCCTGCGTCACCACGACACCGCGGTCGAACAGCTCATCGGTCGCGAAGGGCTTGATCGTGGCCCCCGTGTGCGCGATCAGTTCGAGCTTCGGCAGAGCCGAGAGCACTGCGGCGTCGAAGGGCCCGACACCCCAGCTCGTGATCACGATGCGCGCATCGTCGAGTTCGGCCTCGGCGAGACGATCGACGCGCGCGAGAGAACCACCGAGACGAGCGGCGACCGCGCCCAGACGCTCGGCATCCGCCGACGAGAAGAACTCCGCGAAGAGTTCTTCCGAGACGACCGCGACCACGGCCGGTGCGCTCGCCGCGGCGTTCATCGCAGCCAGTCCTCGAGGTTCTCGGCGATGAAGGCGTCGTCGTTCAGGGCCGGGTATGCCCGACGCACGCGGGCGATCTCCTCGGCCTGCCCCGGCGAGAGCCCCTCGGCGGGGTCGAGGCACCAGATCCCCTCGAGCAGCCCCTGCTGACGCAGCATCTCGTGCACGCCCGCGATCACGCCGTGGAAGTCGTTGCCCGGATCGAACACCGCCTGATTCACGTCGACCATGTCGGAGGCGACGAGCCCGAGCTCGCGATAGGCCTCGGCGTCGCCGGCCATGGCCCGCTGCGCACGGTCGAGCAGCGCGACCGCCGCCCGCGTGCCGACCGCCCACTGGCCCAGAAGCCCGCCGACGAACCGCAGGGTGCGGGGTCCGTCGGGCGAGTCCACGTGGAACTCGGAGAGCAGATCCGCCACGATGGCGTCGTCGTTGCCGGTGTAGAGCGCGATCTCGTCGGCACGGCCGGAGGCAGCCACCCCGCGCACGAGCTCGAGCGTGCGGTAGCGATCGAACGGGGCGGCCTTGACCGCCACCACCGAGGGGATCGCGGCGAACTCGCACCAGAAGTCGCGGTCGAGCACCGGGCCGCCGATCGCGGTCTGCAGGTAGAAGCCGACCAGCGGCAGCACCTCGCCGACAGCGCGGGCGCGCTCGAGCAGTGCGCGCTCGTCGGCCCCGGCGACGCGCGGGCTCACCAGCACGGCGTCGTAGCCGAGCGATCGCGCCAGCTCCGCCTCGGCCACCGCCTGGGCGGTGTCGCCGGCCACCCCGGCGATGCGGACGAGGGTCGCATCGTCTCGGGCGTCCATCTCCTCCGCGGCCAGCTCGAGCACGGGCTCGAAGAGCGCGTGCTCCGGGTCGCGGATCTCGAACTGCGTCGTGTGCACGCCGACCGCGAGACCACCGGCTCCCGCATCGAGGTAGTAGCGCGAGAGCGCCCGCTGACGCTGCTCGTCGAGGGCGCGATCAGCCGTGAGCGCCAGCGGGTGCGCGGGGATCACCGCACCGCGGGCGAGGGTCGCCGCGGCCTCGGGGCGCAGCGACGGCACGGTCGCGGTGCGTTCGGCAGAACCGGCCATCAGAACTTCCCGTCCCGCACGGCCCACTTGGTCGGCTTGGCGATCATCGGCAGGCCCTTCTCGATCCAGTCGGCCTGCATCCCGATCAGCGTCTCGGCGGACACGGCCGGGTAGCCGAACAGGGCCATGCACCGGCGCGCGTCGCTGAGCAGCGCGGTCGACTGGGGGTCGTCCACGATCTCGACCTCGCGGTCGAACAGCGTGCCGAAACGGCGGGCGATCGACTCGACGCTCAGCAGCTCCGGGCCGGTGAGGTTGATCGTGAACGGCGCGGTCGACGCGTGCACGAGGCTGCGCAGCACGACCTCGTTCGCGTAGGCCTGCCAGATCACGTTGACGTTCGCGGTGGCCACCGAGACCGGCTGCCCGGCGTGCACGGCACTGCCGATGTCGGCGAGCACCCCGTAACGCAGGTCGACCGCGTAGTTCAGGCGGATGATCGCGACCTTGGTGCCGCGCTCCTGCGCTCCGAACTCGAACACGCGCTCACGGCCGAGGCACGACTGTGCGTACTCGCCGATCGGTGCGGGCTGCACCTCTTCGGATGCTCCGCCGGACGACGCCGGCAGGAACGGGTAGACGTTGCCGGTGGAGAGCACCGAGATCGCGCTGTCGCGATAGCGGCGGGCGACGCGGTCGGGCAGGGCGGCGTTGACCTCCCATGCCCAGGAGGCGTTGGTCGCTGCACCGAACTTCGCACCGACCATGAACACCACGTTGGGGGCGTCCGGCAGGGAGGAGAAGTCATCGTTCTCGATCAGGTCGAACGAGACGACCTTCACTCCCGCGGTCTCCAGGCGCTCGCGGATCGCGGCATCGCCGAAGCGGGAGACCGCGTAGACCGCGTCGCCCTTCCGTCCGGCGGCATCCATCCCGCGGCGAGCGAGCATGGCCAGAGTCGGGCCCATCTTGCCGCCCGCCCCCAGGATCACGAGGTCGCCCGCCCCGCGCGCGAGGTCGGCGATCAGGCCGGCACTCGGTGTCGCGAGCGCCTCCTCGAGCTCCGCCTCGGATGAGAAAGTGTGCTGAGTCATGTGGTGCTTTCCCTTCTTCTCAGCCCTTGATGCCCGTACCGGCCACGCCCTCCTGCACGTACCGCTGAGCGATGAGGTACGCGAGGAAGATGGGCAGCAGCGCCACGACCGAACCGGCGAGCATGGTGCTCAGCGGAACGTTCTGCTGCTGCAGCGACGAGATGCCGACGGTGAGTGTGAACATCGCGTTGGACTTCGCGATGATGAGCGGCCACAGGAAGTCGTTCCAGTGCCACAGGAAGACGAAGATGCCGAGCGTCGCGAGGATCGGCTTGCACAGCGGCAGCACGATCCGCAGGAAGATGCGGAACTCGCCGGCGCCGTCGATGCGGGCGGCCTCGAACAGCTCGTCCGGGAGCCCCGAGATGAACTGCCGCATCAGGAACACGGCCTGCGCGTTGGCGAGCGAAGGCAGGATGAGGCCCCAGTAGGTGTCGACACCGCCGAGGTTCGCCATCAGGATGAACGTCGGGATGAGGGTCACGTGGAACGGCACCATCACCATGGCGAGGAACGACCAGAACATCACCTCTTTGCCGCGGAACCGCTTCTTGGCGAAGGCGTAGCCGGCGAGCGCCGACAGGAACAGCACCGCGACGACCGAGACAAGGGAGTAGATGAGGGTGTTGCCGAGCCATCCGAGGATGTTCTGCCCCGCGAGCACCTGCTCGTAGGCGTCGAACGAGATGTCCTGGAAGGGCAGCAGCGAACCGGGGAGATCGACCACCATGCCGGGCTTCAGGCTCAGCACGACCATGGCGTAGAACGGGAAGAAGCTGAGGATCCCCGCCAGGCTCAGCCAGATCCATCGTCCGACGATCCCCCACCCCGTCGGCTGGAGCGCACGATACGCCCGGCGCTGCTTCGACGACGTCTTGGCCGGCTTCGGGGTCGTGGACGTCTCGGTCGGCGTCGGCGGCTGCATCAGAGCGGTCATTTCTGCTTTCCGATCACCAGGCGCTGGATGAGCGCGACGACGAGGGTCATGATGAACAGGGCCACGCCGATCGCGGCCGCGTAGCCGTAGTCGAAGTAGCGGAAGCCCTGGTCGTAGAGCATGTAAACGAGCGAGTAGCTGGCGTTCGCCGGCCCGCCCTGAGTCATCACGTAGATGACGTCGAACACCTGGAAGGCGGCGGTCGTCTCGATCACCGCGAGGAAGAAGAAGGTCGGCCGCAGCACCGGAAGGATCACGTAGCGGAAGCGCTGCCAGGCGTTCGCGCCGTCCATCAGAGCGGCTTCCTCGAGCTCGCGCGGCACGTCCTGCAGCGCGGCGATGAGGATCATCATCCCGTAGCCGAACCGCGACCAGACGCCGACGACGACGATGGCGGGGATCACGAGCACGGTGCTGCCGAGCCAGGAGCCGCCGAGCCCCAGCGGAGTCATCAGCGCGGACCACGGCCCGTTGGCGGAGAAGATCCAGACGAAGATCGACCCGGCGAGCACGAGCGAGGTGATGACGGGGAGGAAGAAGATCGAGCGGAAGAAGCGCGCGCCCCGGAAGGCCCGACGCACGCCGAGGGCCATGACGGTGGAGAGCACAAGCGCGATCGGCACGGCGAACACCGTATAGATCAGTGTGGTACCCATGGCCCGCCAGAACAGCGGATCGGCGATCATGCGCTGGAAGTGGTCGAGACCCCGCCAGGAGATCTCGCCGGTGATGTCGTAGTCGAAGAAGCTCAGTGCCACACCGGCGATGCTGGGGCCGAAGCGGAAGGCGATGAACAGGAGGAAGGCGGGGAGCACGAACAGGAACGCGATCCGCGCCTCGCGTCGTGCGATCAGCCTCGTCACCCGCCCTGCGGGCTTCTTCGCCGTGGTTGCCGTGGTCATCAGTGCTACCTCACGTGGGGAGAGGGACAGGGTGCGGGGGCATGCGGAGTTCGGGTTCCGCATGCCCCCGGTCGACTACTTTCTCGATCGACTACTTCTTGATCAGAGGAGCCGCAGCCGTCGCGGCATCCTTCAGTGCGTCCTCGGGAGACTTGTCGCCGAGGAGGGCGGCCTGGATCTCGGGGGCGAGCACACCCATCAGCGCGCGGGACGAGGCGTTGAGCTCACCCACGGTGGTGTCCGGGACGTACTTCTCCACCTCGCCGAGCAGCGGGTCATCCGCGTACAGAGGCTCGGTGGTGCTGAGCGCCGAGAAGTAGCCGGCTGCCTTCAGGTAGGGCTCGACGACGTCCGCACCGGTGGCGTACTCGACGAACTTGGCCGCCGCGTCCTGCGCCTTGGAGCCCTTGAGCACCGAGAGCGAGCCGACCGTGCCGTAGGCCACGGACTCCTTCTCGGTCAGCGGCGCCAGCACCTTGACGTTCTCCTCGCCCCAGAACGGCACGACCTCGTTGACCGCGTTGTTCCAGGTGCAGGCAACCTTGCCCTGAGCGACCGCGGTCTGCTCCAGCGGCACGTTCGTGGTGAGCGCCTCGGGGTCGAGCGCACCAGCCTCTGCCAGGTCGGTGAGGAAGGTGAGCGCCTGCACGCCCTCCTTGCTGTCGAAGCCGACGTCGCCGTCCTTGGTGTAGACCTCGCCACCGGCCTGCCACAGCAGCGGGTAGTACGTGAGGTTCAGGGTGTTCTCGGCCGATGCCGGGTAGTTCAGGGCGTACATGCCCTTCTCCGTGAACTTCGGCGCCATCGCGGTGATGTCGTCCCAGGTCTCGGGGTACTCCGTGACACCGGCGGCCTCGAAGGCGGCGGTGTTGCAGATGAGGGGCTGGGCGCTGGTGAGGATGGGCGCGCCGAGGATGTCGCCGTCGAGCGTGACCGACTTCTTCACGTTCGGCAGCAGGTCGTCCTGTCGCTCCCGGCTCAGCAGATCGTTGAGCGGAGCGATCGACTTCTGGTACGCCGCGAGCTGGTCGGGGATCAGGTAGACGACGTCGGGCCCCTTGCCTGCGGCGATCGCCGTCTGCAGCGCCTCGTCGCGGTTGGCCCACGGGAAGATCTCGTACTTCACGTTGACGTTCTCGTTCTGCTTCTCGAAGTCGGCGATCGTCGAGTCCCAGAAGTCCTTGTGCACCGCCTCGTCGGCGATGACCGGGTAGAGCCAGACCGTGATGTCCTGCTCACCCTCTGCGGTGTTGCCTCCGCCGGCCGAACATCCGGCCAACAGGGTGGCGGCCGCGAATCCCGCGACGACGCCGGTGATCTTGCTGACGCGCATGGTGCTCCTTTGCTTATACCGTGCTGAGTACGGTTCATTATGACACTGCAATGGGATAATTCGTCAAGTACAAGTTCTCAGGCCCGTGTTTCAGCGGTGTTTCCGGTTCGAGAACAACAAAGCTTGATCTGAGAATTCGGTGTGCTAATTTGATCGCACCCGACGTTGATCGCAACGAAGCCGGAGAAGAGGGGGCAGCACATGGCCGTGACAGGTCCGCTTTCGATCGTTGCTCGATCCGCACTGCAGCTGCGTGATTCCGGCCCCGCCACCGTCAACGATCTGTCTCGTTCCCTCGAGATCTCGCGCACCTCCGTCGAGAATGCCGTGACTGCCCTGACCGACTCCGGTCTGATCGTCGACGCCCCCGCGCAGAATGCCGGCGGCGCGGGTCGGCCGGCCCGCCGCTACTCGTTCCACGCCGCCGCCGGAACCGTCGTCGGCGTCGACATCGGCGTCGCGAGCGTGCGGGTCGTGCTGGCCGACCTGGCCGGACACGTGATCGCGCAGCGCAGCTTCCCCGGCGTGGCCGAGCGGCCCGATGGCGCGTCCAAGCTGGCTGCCGTGATCGAGGACGTGCGGGGTACGCTCTCCGCGGTCTCGATCCCGGGATCAAAGGTCCGCGCGGTCGGCGTCTCGCTTCCCGGCATCGTCGACGACACGGGGCGCGTCACCACCTCGGTCGTCATCCCCGAGTGGTCGGGCATCGATATCGGCTCCCAGCTGCGCCAGGCGTTCGGCTGCCCCGTCGCGGTGGACAACGGCGTTCGTCTCGCGGCCGTCGCCGAGCATCACCTCGGCGTCGCGCAGCTCGTCGACGACGTCATCTACCTGTCGGTCGGCAATCGCATCGCGATGGGACTGATCCTCGGCGGACGCCCGCGCCGCGGAATCCACAACGCTGCGGGCGACATCGGCCGCCTCGCCTTCCGGGGACTGAACACCGAGACGGGCCAGATCACGTGGCGCACCGCCCCGACCGCTGCCGAGGTCTTCGCGAAGGCGCGCGGCGGTGACGCGGCCGCACAGCAGGAGCTCGACGGATTCATCGGCGAGCTCGCCCATGGCATCGCGACCCTGATCATGACGGTCGACCCGGCCATGATCGTGATCGGCGGTGGACTCTCGGCCGCGCATGAGCAGCTGCTCGACCCCCTGCGCGCGGCACTGCCCGGCCACCTCGGCCTGCCGTTCCAGGTGCCGATCGCGGAAGCGCGCCTGGGCGCCGAAGCCGCCGCCCACGGAGCGGTCGTGCACGCGTTCCAGCGGCTCGCCGCCGAGATCTACGGCATCGAGGACATGCCGGCTCCGCCGATCACCCCCCTGCGGGTCGCACCTTCGGAAGCCGCTGACCCGACCGACGAGACAACCGAGGAGAAGCAGTGAGCACGTTGAAGGTCGGACTCATCGGCGCGGGCGGGATCTCCCGCGTGCACGCCGACGCCTGGCGGGCGCTCGGGGTGGAAGGCTACGTCACCTCGCTTGTCGGAGCAGAGGAGATCGCCGCGGAGTACGGGTTCGAGCTCGTCGACGATGTCGACACCCTCATCGGCCTGGTCGACATCGTCGACATCGTGACCCCGAGCAGCACGCATGCCGACTTCGCTCTGCGCGCCATCGCCCGCGGGCTCGACGTGATCTGCGAGAAGCCGCTCGCGGAGACGGCTGAGATCGCAGCGACCGTCGCCCGCGCCGCCGAGGAAGCGGGCGTGCGCTTGTTCCCCGCCCATGTCGTTCGGTACATGGGCGAGTACGCCCAGATCAAGGCGGGCATCGACGCCGGTCGGATCGGCACGCTCGCCGTGCAGCGGTTCAGTCGGGCAGGCTCCGCCCCGCAGACCCCGTGGTTCTTCTCGGAGCGCGCGGGCGGCGGTGTCATCCGCGACCTGATGATCCACGACATCGACCAGGCGGTCTGGTTCGCCGGACCCGTCGAGTCGGTCTACGCGGTGCAGAACCCGCCGACCGTCGACGACCGCGTGCCCGCACCGGTCACTGCACACGTCGTGCTCACGCACCGCAGCGGCGTCATCAGTCACATCCACGGCAGCTGGGTCGCGCCGGGTATGCCGTTCCGCACGAGCGTCGAGGTCGCGGGGTCGGAGGGCCGCCTGCGCTACGACAGCGCCGAGGACAACGCGCTGCGCACCGACGCCGTGCTTCCCGAAGCCGGCACCGACTACCTGCCGCCGATGTCGCCGCAGGAGAGCCCGTACTTCGCCGAGATCGCCGACTTCGTGGCCGCCCTGCGCGAGGGGCGCGACGCCAGGGTCAGCCCGGCGGACGGAATCGAGGCTGTCGCCGTCGCCGAGGGCGCGTACGCCTCGATCGCCTCCGGCGCCCCGGTCGCTCTGACCGTCACCACTCCCACATCATCTGCACGCACGGCCGAGGAGGCCACTCGATGACCGCCACCACCCCGCTGCGGATCGCCGTCCTCTCGTTCGCGCACACGCACGCTCTGAGCTACGTCCACGCGCTCAACGCGATGCCCGGCGTCGAGCTGATCACCGCCGACCCCGACGGTGCCACGGCGCCCGACGACGCACCCCGAGGAGCGACGCTGGCGGCGGAGCTCGGTGTCGCCTACGTCGAGACCTACGACGAGGCCTTCGCCTGGAAACCCGATGCGGTCGTGATCGCCGCGGAGAACTCCCGACACCGCGCCCTCGTCGAGCGCGCGGCCGCCGCCGGGGTGCACGTGCTGTGCGAGAAGCCCCTGGCCACGACGGTCGAGGATGCGATCGCGATGCGCGAGGCGTGCGAGCGTGCCGGTGTGATCCTGATGGTCGCCTATCCGGTGCGGTTCGCCCCGAGCGTGCGCGACGCGATCGCCGAGCTGCGCAGCGGACGCCTCGGCACGGTGCTGGGCGTCACCGGGATCAACAACGGCAAGCTTCCGCAGGACCGGACCTGGTTCACGGATCCGGAGCTGGCGGGGGGCGGCGCACTCGTCGACCATGTCGTGCACTGCGCCGATCTGCTCGACGAGCTGCTCGGCGAACGTGCCCAGTCCGTCCGCGCCGTGTCGAACGGGATCCTGCATGCGGAGCGCGACCTCGAGGTCGAGACCGGCGGCCTGGTGACGATCCAGTACCCGAGTGGGGTCATCGCCACGATCGACTGCTCCTGGAGCTGGCCGATGAGCTCGGCCACCTGGGGTGGACTCACCCTGCAGGTGATCGCCGAGCGCGGCACCGTGACCGTCAGTCCCTTCGCCAAGGGCGTCGCCGGGCACGATGCGCACGGCGAGACATGGAACCCTGTGGGCGCCGACCTCGACGCGCTCCTGCTCGACGAGTTCGTGCACGCCGTGCGCCAGGGACGCCAGCCGCAGCCCGACGCCGGCGTGGGCATCCGTACCGTCGAGATCGCCAAGGCCGCCCAGGCTTCGGCAGCTCGCGGCGGCGAGGTCGTCACGCTCGTCTGATCCACCGAAGCTCCGACCATCGTCCATCGACCCTGGACAAAGGTCGCCATACGGTGTTGACTGAACCGGGCCGCACGCCCGATCACCCGACTGCGGTCGGGGCGCCGCGAGTCGGCAGATCAGGATCCGCCTTCGACCCGAACGAAGGCGGATCCTGATAGCCGGCGGGTCGAGGCAGCCCCAGCGGGGCCGGCGCTCAGCATCGAGGAGTATGCTGACCCCTTGGGTCGTTCGGCCCGACGAGTCCCGAAAGGTGGTGATGGCGATGTCCGGTGATAGTTACGACGCCGCCTTCGCTGCGTCGAGACTCCCTGCGCTAGCGCGTTGACCCTCTGGTCCGCTTTCGCACGTCCTTCCCCGCAGCCGTCGGCGGCGTCATCCGCCCCCTGACGAACCGCGCACGGAGCTCTCCGCTGCCGTGCGCCTGCGAGAACGGAGCCGATCATGGCCCTCATCGACAACGGCGTGTACGTCCACGGACGTCGCGTGGAGACCCCCAAGAACCTGGACGAGACCTACCGGATGCTGGACGCCGCCGGAGGCATCGCGTGGATCGGCCTGTACCGACCCAGCCCGGAAGAAGTGGCGTCCGTCGCTCGCGAGTTCGACCTGCATCCGCTGGCCGTCGAGGACGCCCTGTCCGGCCACCAGCGGTCGAAGGTGGAGCGCTACGGCGACACCCTGTTCGCCGTCCTCCGCCCCGCCCGGTACCGCGACAAGGAGGAGTCGATCGAGTTCGGCGAGCTGCACCTGTTCGTGGGCCCCGATTTCGTGGTGACGATCCGGCACGCCGAGTCCCCGAACCTCGCCGCCGTGCGCGCCCGCATGGAGGCGAACCCCGAGCTGCTCGCGATGGGACCGGAGGCCGTGCTCTACGCGATCCTCGACGAGGTCGTCGACGGGTACGAGCCGATCGTGGCAGGGCTGCTGAACGACATCGACGAGATCGAGGACCAGCTCTTCGGCGACGGCGACGACGACAGCGCGCTCTCCCGCCGCATCTACGAGCTGTCCCGCGAGGTGATCAACTTCCAGCGGGCGGTGCATCCGCTGAACGGCATGCTGGAGTGGCTGCGTCGGGGCTCTGCGAAGTACCGCATCGATGAGGAGCTGCAGCGCTCCCTGCGCGATGTGCTCGACCACACGATCCGTGTCAACGAGAAGATCGACTCGTTCCGGGCGATCCTGGAGAACGCGCTGACCGTGCACTCCGCACTGGTCGCCCGGCGTCAGACCGAGGCCGGGTTGGCGCAGAACGACGAGATCAAGAAGATCTCCTCGTGGGCCGCGATCATCTTCGCCCCGACGCTGGTCGGCACCGTGTACGGGATGAACTTCGACGTGATGCCCGAGCTGCACTGGGCCTTCGGCTATCCGATGGCCATCGGCGCGATGCTCGCCTTCGCGGTCGGCCTGTTCGGGGTGTTCAAGTACAAGAAGTGGCTCTGACACGGGCATCGCTCATCGTTGGCGGCGGGTGCGGGCGAGGTCCGACGACCGACCGTAAGAACTTCACCCGTTCGTCGTCTTGCTCGTGCCACGCTTGCTCGGCGCGTCGACAGGATGGGGATCCGTCACGCAGGCGGACGGTGAAGCCACCCGGCTCACCATCTGGTCCGCAATCAAGCACGCGGCTGCGGCGGGGATCTTCCCGGACCCGTCGCAGCCGCACTCTCCACGGGGAGTGACCCGGTGATCCTCATACGCATCGCAAGGCAAGACCGTGATCCACGGCTCCACTGATCCCTCCGCTGGCACAGGAACATGCAGACAGTGGACCGGTCTTCGCCCGTGCACGCGCTACTTCACGACGATCACCGGGAACGACAGGTCACCGGCGCCGGCACTCACCGGGATCTGCAGCTGAACCTTCTGCGCCGAATCGAGCGTGAGCTTCCAACGCAGGCCCCTGTCGGTGCGCTCGACCTCGCCTGTCGAGGGCACCGGGACCTCGAAGCCGTCGTAGTCGGCGAGGTCGATGTCCACCACGGCCTCCCCGCCCGACGCCCCTGCGTTCGTGAGGTCGAGGAGGATCAGGCTGTCCTCAGCGCCCACCTGCGGGGCGATCTGCACCGAGTACGACATCGCCGACGCTGTATGGACGGAGAACTTCGTTGGGGCTGTCACGGCCGACATGTCCGATCCGACGAACGTGCGCGCGGTCAGCTCATAATCCCCTTGCGGAAGTGATGCAGTGGTCGACCACCGACCGTCCATGCCTACCTGCACGAACCGGACGAACGGGGTGAGTTCGCCGACGAAAACGTGCACTCGGACCAGGGAACCGGGAACACCGGTGCCCGAAATCTTCGTGCTCTTGGCGTAGACCGTCCCTCCGGCGACCGGAGCGACCACAGTCGGCGTCGCCGGTGATTCATGGATGATGACCGGGGCCGACGCGCTTCCGCCCGTGAGGGTGGCCTCCCCCAGGGGTGCGTCCGCGGGAACGTCGAAGACGGTGGCGAAGCGACCGGCACCGTCGGTACGCACCTGCTCGACAGCGCCGCCGATCTTCAGGTCGACGGTGGTGTTCGCCGGGTATCCGCTGCCGTTGACGCGGAACGGCTGCCCGGTGAGGGCGACCTTCGAGTAGACGCCGACCGCCGGAGTCGAGCTTGCTCCGGCGTCGACGAGTCCTGCCCCGACCCGGTCCGCGCTGAGCCCAGCGAGCGGATCCGCTGTGTCCGTGATGCGCTGGCTCAACTCGTCCGGCGTGAGACCTGGAGTCTCCGAGAGGATGCGGGCGGCGACCCCGGCCACGTGCGGGGACGCCATCGAGGTCCCAGGAAACAGTGCGTAGACGGTGCCGTCCTCCTGGCGCGGCACAGCCGACCAGAGGACACCGGGCGCGGTGACTGTGACCTTGCCCGCACCGTAGTTCGAGAATCCCGCACGCACGATCGCGCCCGTCGCCTCGTCTTGATCCGCGGCAGCGACGGCGATGACACCCGGCAGCGCGCCAGGTGCCTGAAGACAGGAGGAGTTCACCGGCCGAGGCTCGAGCGTCCCGTCGTTCGGACTCATCTCATCCGTGCTCATGGTGGCGAGGTCCTGACCCTCATTACCGACCGCGGCGACGTTCAGCACGCCCTGGTCGTGGGAGTAGGCGTACGCGCGACGGAGCGCTTCGAGAGCCGCACCCTGTGAGTCGACATCAGCGCACCAGAGGTACCAGGGGTCGACGTAGTAGCTGTGGTTCACGATCGGGATGTCGTGGTCAGCAGCCCACATGGTCGCGCAGATGCTGGCCTCCGGGTAGATGTGGCCGTCGTCGTTGACGACCTTGATCGAGGCGACGCGCGCGTCAGGGGCGACGCCGACGATGCCGGTGCCGTTCGCCGCTCCCGCCACGCTGCCGGCCACGTGCGTGCCGTGCGCGCTCGCGCCGTCGGTTCCCGGCTGCCACGCCTCCGGTCTCGTGTCCGGTACGCCGTTGACGGTGCAGCCGACGGACAACGCCGGGTCGATCTGGCCGGCGAGGTCCGGATGTCCGGTATCGATGCCGCTGTCGGCGATGCCTACCACCACTCCCTTCCCCGACGGTGACGTCGCCCCGATGGCGACGGTGTTCCACGCGGTGCCCTCGGCCGGCATCGTCGTCGGCTCCGTCGTGTCGCCGGCGATCGGTGGCCCGGGTGCGGTCGGCGTGTCCGGATCGGTCGACGTTCGGGTCGGGCCAACGGACTGGACCCAGGCGAGACTCTCGAGCTGAGTGGGGAAGTCGCCGTCGGGTGCGCGGGCGACCGTCACCCCGATCTCGGGATAGGTGATCAACAGCTCCCCGCCGGCTCCTTCGATGGCCGACCGCAGCACATCCGCGCTCGGCGCTTCTGGTCTCGTGTTCACCACCCAATTCAGTGCGGACTGCTCCGCGACTGCGGCGACGGGCACGACGGCCGTCAGCGCGGCGCTCATCGCGAGTGCCGCGCCGACGGCGAGGACTGCACAGGTGCTGCGGACGATCACGCGGCTGGTCATTCAGGTCTGCCTTTCCGCAACGCTCGACGGAACACCGTCGAATCGAGTTCTCTCCTGCGTACAGGAGTGAAAGGTCGCGGCACCATTACGCGATCCGTTTGCGATCGGCGCGTTCCGCCTGCGGGCGTTGAGTCCTACTCCCGGCGGAATATCCCCATCAATGCGGGTAGAGCGACCATGCCCACCAGCCAGAACGCCGCGCCCCAGATCACACCATCGGCGATGAACGGCAACCACTCGTATTCGGTCGGATAGGCGATGCCCGTTCGACCGGTCAGGCGCAGAACCACCTCTGCCGGATAGGTGGCGAAAGGGTTGGACGAATGGTCCTGCGAGACCCACGGAAGAGGGAAGCCGAAGGGGACGGATGTGAGGTCGGCGTCGGACCTCACGGGGATCCGCTGGACCGTGGTCACCCACCAGGCGACGGCGAACCCCGCAACGATCGCGCCCAGCACGGACAGCACCACGCGTGCTGCTCCCCCGACACGATACGGAGAAGACGCAGCAGAACGAGGATCCGCGGTCATCAGCAGGAGGCCGGCACTCAGCAGATCAGCTGTCGGAGCGGCTGATCTCGTCGAGCAGGTCGTCGAGGGTGTCGAAGTCGATCGTCTCCGAGCCGTCGAGGTCGCGCACCTCGACGCCGTCGACCTCGAAGTCCTCGTCGAGTTGCACGAGGATGCGCGACTCGGGGAACTGCTTCGGCGCGAGGAAGGCGAGAAGCACCGCGTCGGCGAACACGACGACCGAGGTGGCCTCGAGATCATCGCGCAGGTCGATCTGTTCCGCGACGGGCTCGTCGTCGACGGCATCCTCGATGTCGGCGACGATCTCGTCGATCACCGAGCGCCACCGAGACTCCCCGACCGAGAGGGTGCGGGCGACTGCCGCGACCAGCGCCTCATGATCCACGTCATCGCTCTGGACGTCCTCCAGCTCCGGATCGACGTTCACGTTGACGGTCGTACCGGCGGCGTCGATGATCGCGCGCCCGTACACCAGCCCGTTCTCGGCGATCGGGTCCTCGAGCAGTCCGCTCTCGACGATGCGGGCCAGGAGAGTGTCGAGTGCAGGCGAAGTCATGCCTCCAGTCTTTCGCATCTCGCTCGTGCGGGGGCTGCGAGCCGTGAGTTCGCCGGAACGGGCGTCCCCCGCATCACACCTCGACGGCGACCGAGCCCCCGACGACGACGTGCGCTTCCGCATTACGTCGCGTCTTCGCCCAGCCGTTCTTCCGGCGCATGATGCGCAGGAAGGCCCGCGCGATGCAGATGTACATGTAATAGACGTAGAGCCAGACACCCAGCCCCCACATCAGGGCCGTGAACCAGCTGGCCTGCGGCTCGCAGCGCACCTTGTAGACGAAGCCCCAGACAGCGAAGGGGGCGATCGAGAACACCGAGAGAAGTCCGACGAGGCCCAGGACGCTGCCGAGCGCGAACTGCACCTGAGCGGGATCCTGGATCAACAGCGAAACCTGCGCACCCACCAGGATCGTGAATGACAGCGCGCCGAGCATCTGCAGGAAGGGGAGGACGAGGTAGTAGCTGGTCTCGATCACACCCGCGCTGTCGACATGAGGAGACTTCACCACTTCGCCGATGTACTTCACGCACTGGATGTTGCCCTGCGCCCAGCGCGTGCGCTGTGTGAGGAGGCGGCGGATGGACGGGAGCGCCTCCTGGTTCACATGGGTGTCGTAGACGTGCTTGACCTGGAAACCGGCGAGCACGACGTGCACGCCCAACTCGTAATCCTCCAGGAGAGCTCCGTGCCATGGTTCGCCGAACTTCTCGCCGATCGCGTCGAGAACCGACAGCCGCGTGAACTGTCCGTTCCCCCCGAGCCCCACGGTTCCCGTCTTCGCGCGCAGCGACTGCATCGCTGCGATGGTCGTGCGGAATTCGAGGTCCTGCATGCGCAGCAGGAAGCGGGCGAAGGTGTTCGCGAACCGGCCACTGTTCGGGTAGGGCTTCTTGTCGTCGCGGTTCTTCATCCACACCGCGATCTGCGCCGCACCGACCGCGGGATCGCCGAAGGTGTCCTCCGCCGAGCAGATCTCCAGGGCGTTGGGCTCCATCTCGCCGTCGGCATCGATCACGACGACGACGATCCGTTCATGGTCGGCGTCTTCGGGCAGCCAGCTCAGCAGCTGGTGGTAGGCCGCATTGAGGGCGTCGCCTTTGCCGGTGCGGGCTTGCGGACGGCGGCGCTGCACCAGGTGCACGTGCGAGTCCTCTGCGGCCCACCGCGAGACGATCGCCGAGGTGGCGTCTTCGCTGTCGTCGTCGATCACCCAGGTGTGCGCACCGGGGAAGTCCCGACGGGCGCGCGAGATGGTGGTGTCGATGACCGCCTCCTCGTCGCGGCACGGGATGAAGAAGTGCCATTCGAAGTCGGCGGGGTCCCCCGGGATCGCCTTCGGGTACCGGAGGTACGGAACGAGGATGAAGACGACGTAGGTGACGAAGGCGACGCCGAGAAGAATCGTGAAGGCGTTGAGTATGGAGAGCATGGAACGGCCTTTCAGGTTCGCGTCAGAGCGCGCCGTTTCGGTGGTAGCGAGGCCCCTCGGTCTCTTCCGGCACGACGCGGCGACGGCGACGCGGCCGCACGCCGACGATGAGCAACAGGGCGGCGAGCCCGAGCGCATAGCCGATGATGCCGACGACGGAACCGACGAAGACATGGCTGATCTCATAACCGGGGTCGAGACCCCAGGTCTGCGTCGACCATCCGATGATCACGAGCCGGAGGAGGTTGACGACGAAGATGATGGCCCACATCGCCAGGATCCCGAGCACACTGCGACTCCATGGCACTCGCGTGCTGGCGAGGATGACCGCGCCGACGACCGTCAGGGGAACGCCGATCAGCAGCGTGGTGCACTCGACGGTGACGCGAAGGGCGATGAGCTCATGCTCGGGCGTCCGCACGAAGTAGTGCTCGGCGATGGGAAGACGCTGACCCTCGACGAAGGGGGAGAGAGCCCAGGTCGCAGCAGAGGCTTCGAAAGAGCGGAACGCCTCGTTGACCCAGACGAGGGCCAGCACCGCGAGGATCAACAGCAACGCCGCGAGGATTCGAGCGGCGCGGTCCCCCTTCGGCCCCCCGAGCGCGAACCGCACAGGAGGTCGGAGTTCTCTTCGCGGGTCTTCGACGATCGTGCTGCTGGCCATGACTACCTCTCACTGCGGGTGGTGCAAAACGGGGCGAGGAGAGGACCGCCCTGGAAGGACGGCCCTCTCCTGTTCGCCGGGGCGCGCCTTAGCGGGCGCTCCCGTAATAGGTGACACCGGGGAAGGCGACGCCGTCTCCGTTGCCGTTCCAGACACCGGTGAAGGTGATCACGACGGTCTGGCCGGACGCCAGCGGACCCTTCCAGTCGATGGTGTTGCCACTGACCACGACGGTGCCGCTGTTGGCCGTGACGCTGGACGGGTTCCAGGTGGAATCATCCAGCACGCCGGCGAGGGCGTACTCGATCTCCGCATTCGCCGAGTCGACGTTGCCGTTGTTGCCGAACTCCATCCGGTACGTGACCGCCTGACCCGGCTGCGGGTCGGTCGGGTTCGAGTTGAACGTGTACTGGAAGAACTCGCGCTTGACGGTGTCGGTGTCGGTTGCGCAGACGTTCGCTGCGTTCGACGCGACGGCGCACGCCTGGTTGGACAATGCACCCGGCGCTGCCGACTGGTTGACCTTGGCGTTCACCTTGAGCGTGACCGACTGCCCTGCGGCGAGGTCGCCGAGGTCGGCGGTCACGTTGCGCCCGGAAGCCGTGACCGTGATGCCGGCAGGACCGCTGCCCGACACGAAGTCGAGACCGGCCGGGAGCGGATCGCTGACCACGACGCTCTTGGCAGCACCGTCACCGGTGTTCCGCACCACGATGTCGTACGTCAGGTTCTGACCCAGCTTGACGTCACCCTGCTGGTCGTCCTTGGTGATCGTCAAGACGGGCTTGGTCTGCTTGTCGATGGTCGTGTCGTCCCCGTCGCACGCCTGGTTGGACGAGGTCGCGACGGCACAGGCGTTGTTGCGCAGGTTGCCGAGCGGAGTCGACGTCCCGACCGTCGCCTTCACCGTCAGAGTCGACGAGGCTCCGGGAGCGAGCGACGGGATCGTGCCGCGCACCTGCTGTCCGGAGACCGTGACCTGACCCGAGGTACCCGCCGTGTAGGACGCGGTGATACCGGTCAGACCGGCGGGCAGATCGTCGCTGATGGCGACGTTCGTCCCCGCCGCATCGCCGGAGTTCTTGACGACGATGTCGTAGGAGAGCTGGTCGCCGATGACAGCCGCGTCGCGGTGGTCGTTCTTGTCGACGGTCAGCACGGGCTTGGTGGGCTTGTCCACATCGATGTCGATGCTGTGCAGGTCGCTCGGCACCTTGGTCCACGTGGGGATCAGGCCGAGGAAGGCACCCTTCGACCGCATCGTGACCTGGAACACGACCCTGGAGACCGTGCCATTGACCCGCACGGTTCCGCTCTTCGACGCGAAGTTGGTGGACGTGATGGTGTTCGAGGTGACGTCGAGGTCTCCGGACGTCGAGCTCAGTGTCACGCCGGAGGTCGTCAGCGTGTACTTGGCGGAGCTGTTCACGACACCGCCGAGGGCGTAGACGTCGCCACCGAGCTTGTCGAGCTTGATCTTCGGGTTCGTCACCTGCTGACCGAAGTCGACCACGACGTTGCCGCGGACGCACTCGATGCCGTTCTTGCAGGGAAAGTCCTCGTGGAAACCGATCACGTTCAGCCCCAGCTCACCGCCGTCGCGGACGGTGGCGAGGTTGACGACATCACCGGAGCTCTTCACCTGGATCTTGTCGGTGGTGGTGATCTTGGCAGTGGCGCCGGCCGCGGATGCGGTGCGGGTGTCGCCCGAACCGGTCCAGCCGTTGACGTCTGCGGCCGTGGCAGCCGGGGCCGCCGCGAGGGCGCCCACCGCCAAAGCGGCGAGCAACCCCCCGGCCAGCGCACCCCGGAGGATGGATTTCTTTTTCACTGTGGTTTCTTCCTCTTGAGTGAGCCGAGCGCGGTCAGTCGGTGGCCGTGGAACGACGGCGCAGAGCGAGCGCGCCGAGCGCGCCGACCCCGATCACACCGGCGCTGGCGAGTCCGACACCGGCATCGATCACCGGCACCGGAGGGCGCTGCGCGAACTGGTGCGCATAGTTGTAGGTGAAACGGACGTCGTCCGTGAACACTCCGCCGGTGTAGACGACTTTGGCGCTGTTGGTGATCGTCGGCCCCCAGTAGTCGTCGGCCACCGTGAACGACGCCATCGGCTGCACGATCCGCGTGCCACCGTCATGCGCCACGTTGAAGGTCCACACGACGTTGGAACCGACCAGCGCACCGCCCTCGGTCGCCGAGGCGAACGTGGTGTTCGCCGGCACCGGAAGGATCACCTTGTAGACGCCGTCGATCTGCTCGTCGTTGACGAGCTGCACGACGGCACCTTCCTTGATCTCCGACCCGGGAGTCACCCCGGTGGCAGCCGTCTGTGTGGCACGACCGAGGTAGCCGCGGACCAGCTGGGGAGAGCTGACCCTTTCCGTTCCGCTGGTGCTGGTGGTCGTCGTCGACGAATCCGGCGTGACCGGCTGGTCGTCGGCCATGGCCACCTGCCCACCGAGCACTGTGCCTCCCACGATCAGCAGGCCGATGCCGGCGGTGCAGGCAGTCTTGAGGATGCTCTTCATCTCGAGCCCCTTCCTTCCATTTGAGTGACGCGCAGAGTGCATCGCCGCCGATAGGACCGCGGATCGAACGTTCGATTACGCCCGCACGGGAAACGCCTCAACGGCATGGCCGGCGTCGATCCCGCCCGACGGGGGCGGCCCTGCGCAGCACGCGCCGACGGACGGTGAGCAACGCTCCAGCTCCCATGGCTGCCGCACCCACGATGACCCAGGTGAGCACCGAATCCGGACCGGTCATCGCGAGGAGGCCGACGGCGGCGAGAGGCGTGGTGAGATCGCTGCTGTACATCAGGACTCCTCTGCGGCGAGGCGGACGACGGAATGGATGTGCGTGGCGATGCGTGCCGTGGCCTTGCCATCACCGAACGGCGACGGCAAGGCGCTCAGCTTCTCCAGGGTCCCCTCGACATCGGCGAGCACAGCCGCCGCCTCGCTCGCGAGCGTCTGAGGTGTGACGAGCTTCGTGAACGATCCCAGCGCCTCAGGGCGTTCCGTCGAATCGCGCACGACGAGCACCGGTCGCCCGAGCACCGTGGCCTCCTCCTGGATGCCGCCGGAGTCGGATACCAGCACTGCCGCGTGTGCGGCGAGGGCGAGGAAGCGCTCATAGCTGTACGGCTCCTCGGCGATCAGGGCGTCGAGGAGATGCTCCGCGTCCAGTGAGGTGAGCATCGCCCGCGTTCGAGGATGCACGGGGAAGACGACGGGCCACCCGGAAGCGGCGATCTCGTTGAACGCGTGCAGGGTCGAGATGAGGTTGGCCGGGGTGTCCACGTTCTCCTGACGATGCAGGGTCGCGAGCACGTAGCGGTCGGGGTGGACCCCGAGCCTGACGAGCTCGTCGACGTCCGCGGCGACGTCGGAACGCTGCATGCGAACCGCCTCGACCACGGGGTTGCCGGTGACGAGGATGCGCTCGTCCTCGATTCCCTCCTCGAGGAGATTGGCCCGGTTGGTCTCGGTCGCGGCGAAGAGGTCATCGGAGATGTGGTCGACCATCACCCTGTTGTGCTCCTCCGGCATGCGACGATCCCGCGCCCGGAGGCCGGCCTCCACGTGCCCCAGTCGCACTCCCGCCGCGTTCGCGGCGAGCGCGGCGGCGAAGGTCGCGTTCGTGTCGCCCTGGACGACGACGTATTTCGGGTCGAGCTGGGTGATCGCCTGTGCGATCTGCTCGGCTGCTCGGCCGATCTGCGCAGCGCGTGGGAGTCCGCCGACATGCAGCTGGAGATCGACGCGCTTGATACCGCACGCCTGCAGGAAGACACGGGACATGCCGGGGTCGTAGTGCTGGCCGGTGTGGACGATGTAGGCGGCGTCGCCGAGGCTTCGCACCAGAGGGGCGAGCTTCACGATCTCAGGACGGGTGCCGAACACGACCATCACCGAGGATTTCGGAAGCTCAGCGGACGAAAGGAAGGAAGAGGATGTCATTTCTGGGTACTCCGATCAGCCCCCGGGGATTTCCCGGGGACGACGTGTGTGAGGGGATCTAGCGGTTGGACCTGCGGCGCACACCGACGACGATGAGGAACGCCCCACCGGCGAGGAGGATGATCGCAGGGACGGCCAGCGCGAAGGTCGCACCGGTCTGGGCAAGAGCGGCCGGAGCCGGAGTGACCGTGGTGACGGCGCACGACCACGAGGGGTCATCCGCACACGCATGCACTGCGGTCAGCGGAGGCAGTGCCGGCAGCTCGGACAGGTCGGCATTCTCAGGAACAGGCATGCCCGCCTGCCTCGCCGCGCTGCGGAGGGATTCGTTCATGACCTCGTCGTAGGCGACCGTGGCGCGGTTGACGATCTTCCCGTTCTGGGTTGCCGGAACCTGAGCCCGGAGGCTCATCGTCGCCGACTGGCCAGGAAGGATCTCCTCCACCATCCACCCGACGCGGTCCTTGACGGCGACGCCGCCCGTCGAGGCGGAGATGAACCGCGTCCCCTCCGGGAGGTCGTCGACGACCGGGATCTGCGTCGCGGTGCCAGGACCGGTGTTCACGACCGTGATCGTGTAGTCGAGGATCGCGCCGGACTGCGCGGCGGCCTGCGCCACCGTCTTGCTGATCTCCAGAGAAGCGAGCGCGGGGACCGCCGTCACCGCACATGCCTGCGCGACGTCGTCGACGCAGGGCGTGAGGATCGTCGGATCGGGCGTGCCCGCCGGGACTCCCGCCGGGTTCTGCACCGTGGCCCTGTTCACCAGCTGCACCTCGTCGAGTCCGCCCGGGGTGGTCCCGACGACGTGCAGCTCGACCTGGCCTCCTGCCGGCACCTCGGCCACCGTCCAGCGGACGGTGTCGTCCTCGATCACACCGCCCTGGTCGGCGGAGACCTCTGTCAGCACGGCCGGAAGCTGATCGACCACCGGCACATCCTTGGCGGGGGCGACGCCCGAATTCGCGACCACGACCGTGTAGGTGAGGGCTTCACCGTGGCCGGCGACCTGCTTGTCGACGACTTTCGAGAGCGAGAGCGCCGGCAGCGCGGCCACGACGGTGGTGGCACATGCCGCGGATGGATCGTCGGTGCACGGGGTGGTGCTCGTCGGAGCCGGGGTGCCCGCAGGCGAGTCGACGGGGTTCTCCACCCCGGCGCGGTTCACGAGGGTGGCGCCCGCACTGGAGGGATCGACGGTTCCCGTGACATGCAGCCGGCTCTCGCCGCCCGCCGCGATCCTGTCGATCGTCCATGCGATCGTGGAGCCCTCGATCGTGCCGCCCTGGTCGGCCGACACGGTGGTGAGGCCACTCGGAAGCACGTCCGTGACGGGAACCTGGCGAGCCTCGGCATCACCGGTGTTCTTGACGGTCACGGTGTACTCGAGCTGCTCACCCGGCACCGCAGCACCCTTGTCCACGATCTTGGACACGGACAGCGCAGCGTACGTCGGCTCAGGGGTAGGAGTCGGGGTCGGCGTGGGAGTCGCGGTCGCGGTGACACCGAAGGCGTACCCGTCGGTGAATCCGGACTGAGTGCCACCGAGTGCGAAGCGCGCGACGTCGAACACGATCTCGGTGATCTGCTTTCCCGTCACCGTGAAGCTTCCGCACCCACCGGGCTTGCTCGCCGCAGTGCACTTGATCGCGGCGTCTCCCCGGTAGTAGCCGTCCCCTCCATCGGTGAATGTCGCTCCGCGAGAGACGGCGGCACTCGATGCGCCGCCGTCAGCGGAGGAGAAACGGATGCCATCGGCGGCCGCAAACCCGCCATCGAGTGGGTTCGCGGATGCAGTTCCGGCACCGAACTCGGCGATGTGGATGGCCGGGTCGTCGACCGGTCGGTCGAAGCGGACGGTGATCTGACCTTCCCCACACCGCTTCGACGAGCCGCAGTCGTTCTTCGAGTGGATACCGACGACAGGAAGATCCTTCGTCGACACTCCCCCGGCGTACATCGCATCGGTTCCGCTCCACGCGCTGAGGGACTTGCCGTCATCGGCGAACACACGATCACCCCCACCGGAGATCGTGGCAGTCGCCACGGTGCCATCGGCGAGGGTGAAGGTCGCGGTCTTGGCGTCTTTGACGCTGGCGGATCCTGCGGCTGCGGCGGGGAGTGCCGTCGTCGCGACGGCGCCCAGTGCGAGCAGGAGTCCGAGCATGAGCGTGCCCGATCTTTTCCACATGCGGTTTGGTTCCAATCTGATTCCCGGTCGTCCGATCGCGCACTCGTCAGAGTGCCGGACAGATACTGGACGGTTGTGAAACACATCCATTACGCGTGCGCACGAAATCAATCGAGGATGGTCACCTGGGCCGAGGCGCTCCCGGAAACCCCGGCGATGTTCGACTGCACGAAGTCGAACGTGATCACGGTTCCGGCCGCCACCGGATAGGAACCGACATCGACGCTCGCCTGCCAGGTGCCGCTACTCAAGCAGGTGCCGACCGCGGCCGTGACCCCGAAAGCCGAGACGGTGACATCGGCACCGGCCTCGCAGCGGATGCTCGCCGAGACCACCTGCGTCCGTGAGACCTGGGAGGGGATGGACAGGATCACCGGAGGGCCGGGCGTCTGCGCCACGGGTGGAGCGGGCGCAGCAGGAGGCGGTTGCGGTGCCTGGGCGGGAGTAGAGGTCTCCGGGACGGGGACGGGGAC
>NZ_LSJW01000110.1:0-13542 GCF_001557335.1 Microbacterium sp. CCH5-D1 | reverse complement strand
AAGGCGAGGATCGTGGGCACGTCGAAGATCATCTCGGCCGTGTCGTCTTCCTGCAACCGCTCGCCGTTGACGTCGGCGTAGATGCGGTGGCCCTCGGGGGACCCGAACTCCTCGGGCGTGACCAGCCATGGCCCGAGCGGGGTGAACGTGTCGAACGACTTCCCGCGCGTCCACTGCACGTCGCCGAACTGCACGTCGCGCGCCGACACGTCGTTGGCGACGGTGTAGGCGGCCACGTCGTCGAGCGTGGCCGGCGTCTCGCCGCCGCAACGACGGCCGATGAGCAGGGCGAGCTCGGCTTCGAGGTCGACCCCCTGGGTGAGGTGGTCCGGCACCACGACGTCTGCCGTGGGGCCGGTGATCGAGGTCGCGTACTTCGCGAAGGTGAGCGGGCGTTCCGGCTGCGTGATGCCCGTCTCCGCCGTGTGGTCGACGTAGTTCAGACCCACGGCGATGATCTTGCCGACTCCGGCGACCGGCGCGAGCAGTTCGAGGGCGTCGAGATCGATCTCGGCCCAGGCGTCCGTGTCGCCGGCGCGTGCGCCGGCAAGCGCGAGCAGCGCGTCGTCGGGATGCGACTCCGGCGCGAGCCGGGACACTCCGGCGTCGGTGATCACGATGCGCGGCTTCCCGCTGACGAGTGCCCTGGCGATTCTCATGCTGCTCCTTCGAGTGGTCGTGAAACACATGCTGTCACAAACACCCACAAATGAGCAAGAATAAGCACATGCTTTCAGAAACAATCATGACGATCGGTTCGGATCGACACACCTCCGGCCCCGTCTCTCTCGCCCAGGGGGTCTACGGGACCCGCGGAAACCTCGAGCTCGTCGCCTGCGACACGGCGGACGGCCTCTGGGTGTTCTGGTTCAACGCCGACCACCCCGACGATCCCCTCGACACCCCCGATGTGCCGCCGGGGCGCTGGAGCGCGGGGCTCTCCTTCGCCTCCGGCCGCCGATACCTCGACGCGCAGATCGTGCAGTCGACGCTCGGTCCCCATCACCTCGAGGTCCTCGCACGGAACGACGAGGGCTCGCTGGAGAGCTGGTTCTGGTCACCCGGTCCCGGATTCGCTCGGCGTGACACGGATGCCGCGGCATCCGTGTCACGGTTCCGACTGACCCACCAGGACGGTGTGCTGCGCGTGGACCTAGCCCGGGAGGACGGCACGACCGCCGTGCTCTCCTCCGGGGTCGACGGCTATCCCGACCGCACCTGGATGCCCGTCGACGAGCCGGCCGACGTCGACGACGCCCTCGCCGCCGCACTGCTGTCACGGCACGGGATCTCCGACGTCGTCGAGGGCACCGCCCGCGCAGCGGATTCCACGCGCCGGGGAGGCACCATCGAGCTCACCTGGCGCGACCGCAGCGGACGCATCCGTCATCTCGGCCTGCCCTCCACCTGAGGCGCGGCAGCCGCACACGAGACCACGCGTCCCGCGCACGCTGACGCCTCCCTCGCAGGAATCGGGGCAGCACTGCGAGGGACGCGTCGTACGGCAGAAGCCGACCGCGCGGCTCAGCTCACGCGGTGGATCATCGTGTTCGCGAACTGGTAGCGGTAGCCCGCGTCCTTGACGGCCTGGTCGTGTCGGGGGCTCTGTCCGTACGAGGAGCCGTGCAGCCAGACGAAGGCCGGCGCTTCCTGTCCGGTCACAGCCTCGAGCTGCGCCTTCGATTCCACGACCTCTCGAAGGATGTCCTCGTCCGACAGGGTGGTGTCGAACCCCTCGTGATGAGCGGTGTGCGGGAACACGACGTGGCGCTTCGAGACCTCGGCGACCTCGTCCCAGCTCATGGCGATGCGGCCGCCCCGGGTGTCCTCCTCGACGAGCGAGATCCAGTGCGCCCGGGCGAAGGCCTCCTGGTGCTCCGGGTCGCAGTCCACGAAGGACGTCGCGATGGGGAACCAGCCGGTGAGCCCGTACTCGTCGCACAGGGGCGCCGCGACCGAGATCGAGTTCCGGTAGCCCTCGTAGAAGACCGGGATCAGCCCGGGCTTGTCCTTGTGCCACGTGCCCGTGTCGAACAGCCGGTCGAGGTCTTCGAGGGTGACCGGCGCGTAGTCCCTGGCGAAGCCGGCGAGCTCCTTCTCCAGCTCGGCCCGTGCGCCGCGCGGGGTCGAGTGGTAGTTCACCACACGGATGAAATGACCGTTCGACAGCTGCTCGCGCTGGACGTCGAAAGAGGGCTTGGTCATGCGTTCTTTCCTTCCTCGGCGGCGGCCGGGGTGTCCGAGAGCGGTGCAGCCCCCGGTGCGAAGTGGGTGTAGCCGAGCACCTGCATCGCCGTGATGACGGCGCCCTCATCGTCGACGCGCGCCCAGGGCACCAGGGCATCGCGGTATCGGTCGAGGACGGCGAGGAACGCCGTCCCCTCCGCCTGCTGCGCCGAGGATGCGGCGACCGGGATCGGGCCGCGCTCGTCTGCGAGGCCGAGGACCATCGGGATGCCCTCGCGCTCGAGGCGTCGATCGTGACACGCACGCATCAGGCCGACGATGTCGCCGGCCTCGAGCAGTGCGGCTGCACTCGGCTCGCCGTCATGCGACGAAGGGCCCTGCACGGTTGCGGACATGGTTCCTACCTCTCCGGGGTGGGGTTCGAGATGACGCCGAGCAGATGCGCGACATCGCTGGCAATGGCACCCCTCGCCGCGCGCAGTGCTCGGCGGGGGTCGACGCTGTCGGCGAGCTCGGCCCGCAGTGCGTTCGAATAGGCGGCGGACAGCTGGGTGCCGACGTTGACCTTGCGGATACCGGCGGTCACGGCCGCACGGATGCTCGCGTCGTCGACGCCGGACGATCCGTGCAGGACGAGCGGAACGGGCACGGCGGCGGCGAGGCGCGCGATCAGGTCGACGTCGAGCTGTGCCGTGCGACTCGTCATCGCGTGCGACGACCCCACGGCGACGGCGAGGGCGTCGACACCTGTCGCGGCGACGAACGACGCGGCCTCGGTCGGATCAGTCCGCACGCCGGGTGCGTGCGCGCCGTCCTTGCCACCGATTTCGCCGAGCTCGGCCTCGATCCACAGACCGGCCTCGTGTCCGCGGGCGGTGACGCGCGCCGTCGAAGCCACGTTCTCGTCGTACGGGAGCGTCGAGGCGTCGAACATGGCGGAGTCGAATCCGAGGTCGGCGGCCTCCAGTACCAACTCCTCGGACTCGCAGTGATCCAGATGCAGCAGGACCGGCACGGAGGCGTCGTCGGCCAACGCCCGACACCCCGCGGCGATCGGCGCGAGGGCACCGTGGAAGCGCACCGCGTTGTGGCTGACGGAGAGGAGCACGGGTGCCCCCGCGCGCTCCGCGCCGACGACGATCCCCTCCGCATACTCGAGGGTGATGACGTTGAATGCGGCGACGGAGGGCAGGCTCGCGCCCAGCCCCACCGCCGAGAGGGCGGGTGGGATCAGCATGTCTCGACGGTCACCCCCGCACCGCGCATGAGTTCGAGCAGCTTCGGATCCGCACCGTCGTCCACGATCAGCCGGGAGATCCCGTCGGTCGGGACCAGCCGCGCCGGACCCCGCCGCGCGAGCTTCGAGTGATCGGCGAGGACGATGAGCTCTCGCGCCGACGAGGCCAGGGAACGGTCGGTCTGCGTCTCCGAGAGGTTCGTCCCGGTGACCCCCATCTCGGCGTCGACACCGAACGCGCCGGTGAACACGCGATCGATCCCGAACTCGTCGAGCCCGGAGATCGTGAGGTGGCCGAGCAGGCTCATCTCCTGTCGCCGCAGCAGCCCGCCGAGCACGATGATGTCGATGTCGGGGGTCTGAGAGAGACGGCCGACGACGGTCAGGCTGTTCGTGAGAACGGTGAGCCCGGGGATCCCGCCCAGGAACGGCAGCATCGCCTCCGTCGTGGTCCCGCCCGTGATCAGCACCGTCGAGTTCGGCGTGATGTACGCGGCGGCGGCGCGGCCGATACGCTGCTTCTCCTCGGCGAAGGCCACCTCGCGCTGGGGGCGGAGGGGCTCCACGTCGTCGTCGACCTGCGCCGCACCGCCGTGGACGCGCTCGACGAGCTTCTTGTCCTGCAGCTCGTTGAGGTCGCGACGCACGGTCGAGGTGCTCACGCCGAGCATCTTCGCCATCTCGCTGACGGATCCGGCCCCGTAGGTACGGATGTAGTTGAGCAGCTCGCGCTGACGCTTCGGCCCGATCAGGGGCTCAGTAACCGGCTGCACGATCCACCTCATTCAGCAAAGGCCGATTCTCGGCCAGACGTTTCAGATTCTCGACGACGAGGTCGAGTGTCTGTGCATGATACTGCGGGGCGAGCCCCGCGACGTGAGGCGTCACCAGTGCGCCGCTCTCCGTCCACCACCCGGACTCCGGCCCCAGCGGCTCTTCGTCGAACACGTCGACGGCGACGCCGCCGATGCGTCCGGCCCGCAGCCGCTCGAGCAGCGCCGCCTCGTCGACGATGCCGCCGCGCGCGATGTTGACCACGCACGCCCCCGGCGGGAGCAGGTCGAGCTCCTCCGCGCCGATGAGTCCGCGGGTCAGCTCGGTGAGGGGCACGACGACCACGAGGTAGTCGCTGCGGCGAAGCACCTCGTGGAGCCGGCCGATCGGGAACAGCTCGGCCGGGTCATCGTCGATCGACTGTCGTCCGGTGTCGAACTTCTCCGCCGCGGCGGCCCTCGTGCCGGATCGGCTGACGCCGAGCACATTCATGCCGAACGACGTGGCGAGACGCGAGATCTCCCGCCCGATGCGGCCGTACCCGATGATGCCGACCGTGGCGCCGGGCAGCTGCCGAGGGGTGAGGGAGGCGAGCCGGTCGGCGTTCGACGGCCAGACGCGACCCTGTCGGTGCTGCACGATCGCCGGCATGCGGTGCGCGAGCTCGAGGATCGACATCAGCGCGTACTCGGCCATCGGAACCGGTGCGATGCCCCCGAGGGTCGCGATCGGCACGCCGCTCGTCCAGAGCGAGGATCCACGCACATGGTCGACGCCCGAGGTGTCGAGCTGCACCAGCCGCAGCGACGGAACGTCCTCCGCCTCCGGGAGCCACTCGCTGGTGTGCAGGAGGTCGACCTCTGCGAGGACGCGCGCGTCCGGCGTCTCCCCCGGCGCGAGGCGGTGGATCGCCACCTGCGGCATCCTCTCGGCCAGTTCGTCGAACCAGCTGTCCGGCAGGGGCAGCGAGCACAGATAGGTAAGCGTCATTTGATCCCGCTCCGGGCGAAGCCCTGGACGAAGTACCTCTGGAAGAAGATGAACAGCAGCACCATCGGCAGCACCGAGATCAGCGCGAGCGCCATGATCGCGTTGTAGTCGGGAGACGTCTGGTTCTTGAGATACAGCAGTCCGATCGGCAGGGTGAACAGCTCGTTGTCGTTGAGGGCGATCAACGGCCAGGCGAAGTCGTTCCAGCTTCCCATGAGTGTGAGCAACATGAGCACGGCGATGAGCGGCTTGCAGAGCGGGAGCACGACCTGCACGAAGATGCGCAGGTGACCGGCGCCGTCGATGCGGGCCGCCTCGATGATCTCATCGGGGATGCCGATGAAGAACTGCCTGGCGAGGAAGATCCCGAACGCGGCGGCGGCGCCGGGGAGGATCACGCCCCAGTAGGTGCCGTAGATGCCCAGCCCGGAGACGAGCTTGAACTGCGCGACCATGATCGCCTGCACCGGGATCATCATCGTGGCGAGAGCCAGGAGGAAGACCGCGTTGCGGCCCCCGAACCGCAGCCGCGCGAAGGCGTAGCCCGCGAGCAGGTTCACGGTCACCGTGAGTGCGGTCACGATCACGCCGATCACGACGGAGTTCCCCAGCCAGTCGATGACCGGAACCCTGTCGAACACCTTGACGAAGTTGTCGAGCGTGATGGTGCTCGGCCAGAGGCGGAGCCCGGGGAGGAAGACTTCGCCCCGCGGCGAGAACGCGAGAACGAGCATCCAGTACAGGGGGAAGATGACGATGAGCGCCACGACCGACGCGATCAGCGTCCGCCAGACTATGCCCTTCCGTCCACTGCTCTGCCGCCGCCGGCGCCGCTGCACCCGCGCGGCGCCGCGCTCGCCGAGCACGGCGGCGTCCGCGATCTGAAGGACTGTGGTGGTTTCAGCCATGTTCTCGTCCCTACTCCGCCAGGTCTCTCGTGTTGCTCGTCTTCCACTGGATGAAGGTGAAGATGAGCGTGATGATGAGGATCACGATGCCGATCGCGGCTCCGTATCCCTGCTCCCTGATCTGGAAGCCGTTGCGATACGCGTAGGTCACGAGCACCGATGTCGCGTTGCCCGGGCCGCCTCCCGTCATGACGAAGATGAGGTCGAACACCTGGAAAGAGGCGATGACGTTCATGATCAGCAGGAAGAAGGTGGAGGGTCCTACGAGCGGGACGGTGACCGAGCGGAACTGCTGCCAGCGGCTCGCACCGTCGATCCGCGCCGCCTCATAGAGCTCCGGCGAAATCGACTGGAGACCGGCCAGGTAGATGATCATGTTGAAGCCCAGCCGGAGCCAGATCGCCACGATGATGACCGAGATCATCGCCGGTGTCCCCTGGGACTGCCATCCGATCACCTCCAGTCCGAGCGCCTGCAGGACCTTGTTGACCAGGCCGTTCGACTCGTAGAACAGCACCACGGCGATCATGCCGGAGGCGACGCCGGAGATGACCATCGGGAGCACGATCATGGTGCGGAACAGCCCCCGCGCCGGCAGGACCGAGTTGAGCAGCACAGCGAGACCGAGCCCGCCGAGGAGTTCGAGCGGCACGGTGGCGACGGTGAAGACCACCGTGTTGAGCAGGCTCTGCCAGAAGACGGGATCCGAGACCAGCGTGGAGTAGTTGTCGAGTCCCACCCATTCCGGGTCGCCGAAGCCCTTCGTCTCCTGGAGGGAGATGATGAGCGCCCAGACGATCGGGACGAACAGGAACACGGACATCAGGACGAGATTCGGTGCGGCGAATGCCCAGCCGACGAGAGACTCGCGCAGCCGGGCGGCCCGTCGCCCCGCCCGCGGCCGGGGCGAGGCGACAGCGTTGCCCCGGTCGCGGGTGGAGAGAGCGGTCATTACTGAGCGGCTTCCTCGATCGCGGCGGACAGATTCGCGAGCGTCTTCTCGGTGGACTGTCCACCGAGGAAGGCGGCCTCGAGCTGATCCTGTAGCGCCGTGTTGATCGCGGCCATCGCCGGAGAGGTGAGCTGCTTGACGTCACTCGGCTCGATCGTCGCCGCCTGGTCGACGAACACCGGCATCACGTCGGGACGGACCTTGAACTTCACCGTGTCGCCCTCGAGGTCGATGCGGGTGGGGAGCTCGTTGGTGTTCGCGCAGAACTCACTCATCGCATCGGCCGAGACCATGAACTTCAGGAACTCGGCGGCGAGCTCGGGGTTGCTCGTCGTCTTGGAAGCGACGAGGGCGTTGCCGCCGAGATCGGTGGCGCCGCGCTCATCCCGCGGCATGGGGATCGCCGTCCACTCGAAGTCCGCGAGGGCGTCGATGTCCGGGACCAGGAAGGAGCCCATGAAGGCCATCGCCGCCGTCCCCTCGGTGAACGTCGAGTCGGCGTAGATCGTGCCCTTGGTGGAGCTCGTCGGCGGGACCCACTGCTTGTCGAAGAAGCTCTTCGTGAAGTCGACGGCCGCGGCGCCCGCGGGCGAGTCGATCGTGGCCGTGGTCCCGTCGAGGAACGTGCCGTCGGCCTGGAAGAGCCAGCTGAGCCAGCGCGGAGCGCCGCCGAGCTGCCAGTTGTAGACGAAGGGGAACTTGTCGGAGGGGAGCGACGAGCGCAGCTTGGCGGCGACGTCGGCGAACTCGTCCCACGTCCACGCGTCCTCCTGCGTGGTGGGCAGCGTCGCCGGGTCGATGCCCGCGTCCGACAGCATCGCCGTGTTCACGAGCACTGCCGAGACGTCGGTCTGGTGAGGGACGCCGTAGGGCACTCCTTCATAGGAGACCGCTTCCCACATCGCGGGTGTGAACTCGGCGATCTCGTCGTCGTCGAAGTACTCGCTGAGGTCGAGCAGCTGATCCTGGCTCGAGTACACGCCGAGGTTGCCGTAGTCGACTCGGAACAGGTCGGGCGCCTTGCGGGAGGAGAGCTGCGCGTCGATGTTCGAGAACATCTGGTCATAGGGGACCACGTTGAGCTTGATGTCGACGCCCTCGTGATCGGCCTCGAACTGCGAGATGAGGTCCTTGAAGGTCGCTTCCTCCGACTCGCTGCCCCAGGTGGTGAAGGTCAGGCTCTTGTCGCCGCCCTCGTCATCGGAACCGCCGCCGCCGAATCCGGCGCAGCCGGAGAGCACCAGGGCGCTTGCAGCGCCGAGTCCGACAATGCCGGTGAGGCGTTGATTTCTGATTCTCACGCTTCGATCTCCTTCTTTGGTCATCTCCGCACGCAGCTTCGGGCACTGCACGCCTTGTCTGTTGTTGCAGTATTCAACAAACGGCGCATTCCGTCAAGAACTTTCATTCTTTGCTCATTTCTGATTGAATCTGCACAGATCGTCGCCACATGCGCGACGGCGGAGATATTGAAGGACCATCGAGATGAACGAGAGCAACGCAGGATCAGGCGCGACGACACGGGCGGAACTCATGAGCCAGCCCGAGATCTGGCAGCAGGCGCTCGATCTCTCTGAGCGACACCGCGAACTCCTCCCGCTCGAGGGCGAGAAGGTTCTCGTCATCGGCTGCGGCACCTCTTATTACATCGGCGATTCCTACGCGTATCTGCGCAACGACGCCGGCCTCGGGCGCACCCGTGCAGCGATCCCCAGCGAGCTGGACTGGATCGACGACGACGAGCACATCGTCGTCATCTCGCGCTCCGGCACCACGGTCGATGTGGTCGATCTCGTCGAGCGCTACAGCGCGACGCACCGGATCACCGCGATCCTCGGCGACACCGATACGGCCCTCGGGCGCCTCTGCGCCGACCGCACCGTGCACCTCGACTTCGCCGACGAGAAGTCCATCGTGCAGACTCGCTTCGCGACGACGGTGCTCACCACGCTCCGCGCCTCTATCGAACAGGCTCCCGCGACGCTCGTCGACGACGCCCGCTCCGCACTGGCGGTCGAACTCCCCGCGGATCCGGCCCAGGTGCAGCACATCGTCTTCCTCGGACACCGGTGGACGATCGGACTCGCCCAGGAGGCTGCGCTGAAAGTGCGCGAGTCCGCGGGGTTCTGGACCGAGGCGTACTCGATGTGGGAGTACCAGCACGGCCCGATCTCCTGCGCCGGGCCGGACACGCTCGTCTGGTTCCTCGGCGATGCCCCTGATGTGGTCGCCGACGACGTGCGCTCCACGGGCGCCGCGGTGTACGTGAACGACCTGGATCCGCAGGCGAACCTGCCCCTGGTGCACCGTCTGGCCGTGGATCTGGCCGCCCTGCGCGGGCGCAACCCCGACACGCCGCCGTTCCTGAACCGTTCCGTGCTCGTCACCGACTGATGCCGCTCATCACCGTCGCTGCCCTTCCGCACCCCGAGGAGCTCAGCCTCCTCGAGGGGCTCGCCGACGCCGTCGCGGATGCCCTCGATCTCGGCGCCGGAGACGTCATCGCGATGTCGGTGCCCGTACGCACGACTGCGGTGAGCGGCCGCGTCGGGGCCGTCTCGTCGGCGCCGTGGACGCTCATCAGCATCCACGGGTCCGATCGTGGGACAGACAGGATGCGGCTCGCCTGCGACGCGGCGCGTGCCGCAGCCGCAGACTGGAGCAGTCGGCACGAGGCCGACAGAGAAGGAGTGTGGTGCGAATGGCTGCTACCGCAGCATCCGTAGGTCAGCTGCTCGTCGTCGGCGAGCTGTGCGTCGACCTGATCATCGAGGTCGACGACGAGATCCGCTTCGGCCAGCACGAGCAGATCGTTCCGCGGACGACGCTGACGATGGGGAGCTCCTCCGCCATCACGGCGTGCGGCGCGGCGGCGCTCGGGGTTCCCACGCGGCTCATCAGTGCGCGCGGGGACGACACGTTCGGACGGTTCCTCGACGTCGAGCTGACCGACCGTCGAGTCGATACCTCCGGGGTGCGCGTGGACGACTCGCGTCCCACCGGCGCGTCGACCCATCTGACCCGTCCGAGCGGCGATCGCGCCATCCTGACGTCTCTGGGTTCGATCGGGACGGTGACCGCCGCCGATGTGACCGCCGAGGATCTCGCGCACGCCGTGCACGTGCACGCCGGCAGCTACTTCCTCCAGCACGATCTCCACGCGGACGCGCCGGCACTGTTCGCCGCCGCCCGCGCCGTCGGTCTGAGCACCTCGCTCGACGGCAACTTCGATCCGGAGCAGCGGTGGGACTCCGGCATCCTCGACGTGATGCCGCATGTGGACGTCTTCTTCGGGAACGAGGAGGAGCTGACCGGGATCACCCGCACCCCGGACATCTCGACGGCGATCGAACGTCTGCTGGCGCTCATGCCGGACGGCGCGGTCGTCGTGGCCAAGCTCGGCGGGGACGGGGCCGTGGCCGTGCGCCGCGGCGAGAACCGGCTCGAGCGGGTACGAGCGGGCGTTCCCCCACTCGCAGCGCCGCTGATCGACACGGTCGGCGCGGGCGACACCCTGGCCGCCGGCTTCCTGGCCGCGCGAATCCGGGGGATGCCGCTCGCGGACACCATCGCCTTCGCGGTCGCATGCGGCACCGCGTCCACGCGGGGCAGCGGCGGCGTGGGAGCACAGCCCGACATCGACACGGCGAGCGCTCTCGCCGCCCAGGTGACGCTCGCGGTCTGATCGCCGGGGCGACGCCCTAGGTGTGCGCCCAGAGTCGCTCGATCGGGACAGCTCGACCGAGGATCCGCTCGGCGGCACGATGCCCGGACAGCATGGCCGCCGGCACGGTCGCGGGGTCATCCGTCCAGGTGGCTTCACCGGCCAGGTGCAGCCGCTCGCCGATGGGCGTCGCGAGGTCGTCGTGGTCGGATGTGGTCGACCCCGGCTCCATGTACGCGTAGGATCCGTGCGAGTACGCGTCGTCCTGCCAGGCCGTGCGAAGCACGCGGATCGGCTCGACGACACGGTCTCCGTACAGCCGGCGCAGCTGTTCGAGCACCGAGGCGACGACCTGCGAATCGCTCCAGTCGCGGGTGGCGGTCGCGGCCGGACCCGCGGCGAAGGTCAGCAGGGTGGACTCACCGTGCAGAGCGGTGAGGTCGTACCAGGAGTGCCACCATCGGCTCTCCGGTCCCTGCTGCCGGATCGCGTAGACACCCTCATCCCAGAACCGGTCCGGGAAGCGCAGGAAGACCTTCTCGAAGGCGTTCATCCGAAGACGCCCGAGGGCCTCCGCATTCGCCGCCGGCAGGGGTGGCACGATCTCGACCGCCCCCGCCTGCAGCACGCCGACCGGGACCGTGACGACCGTGGTGTCGGCCGAGAACGTGCCGTGGGCGGTGTCGACGCGGATGCCGTCGGACCAGTCGATGCGGGTGACGACGTGCTCCAGGCGCACGTCCAGTCCTTCCGCGAGTCGAGCGGGGAGAACACCATAGCCGTCCGGGAACACGACCTCGTCGCCGTCGATCGTGTCGTCGTCCAGACCGTGGGCGGCGAGCTCCTCGATCCATGCCCCATACTGCTCTTCCGACCGGTGCTCCAGATACTCCCGTACCCGCTGGGTGCGGGCGGCGTCCCAGCCCTGGCGTTCCAGCGCCGCCTCCGTGACGTCCCGGTAGGAGGCGTCGGCATGGGACGCGGCGATCACGTCCACGAGAACCGCATCGACGGCGTGTACATCGGCCGCGAACGCCGCCGCATCGTCATCGGACAGCCGATGTCCGTCGGGGCCGTAGTACGCGATGGGCCTGCTGTCGACCTGGTAGCCGCCGACCGTGAACTCGACCGTGCGCATCCCGAAGGCGGCGGCCGCGTCCGCGACGGGACTGTCCGTGACGCCGTGGATCCACGAGGCACCGAGATCCGTCACGGCGGCGCTGCGGTCGGTGTGCACGCGGCCCCCGATCCGGTCCCGCGCCTCGAGCACGACGACCCGGCGCCCGGCGTCCTGCAGCAGCCGCGCCGCACTGAGGCCGGACACCCCTGCTCCGATCACGATCGTGTCGACGTGCTCCACGGCGCTCCTCTTCTCCGACCGTCTATTCCTGTCTCCGAGGGCGGACGGTCCCCGTCCCGCCAGGATACCGCCGGGACCGGCGGCGTTTCTCAGAGGAGAGTCACCCCGGCGAGCCCGGTGATCAGATACAGCACCAGAGAGATCCCGGCGGCGATGCCGGCGTAGGGCAGGATCGCGATCATGAGGTTCAACGGCTTCAGGTCGGTCGACCTCGAGGCCAGGATGATGCCGTCGCCGTACAGACAGGTGGTGCTTCCGAGCGCGGCGCCGGAGAACACGGCCGAGGCGGCGAGGATCGGGTCGACGCCCATCGCGAAGGCCAGCGGCACGACCAGGGGCGTCACGACCACCGCCAGATCCCAGAACGAACCGGTCGCGTAGGCGTAGACGCCGCAGACCAGGAACACCACCGCAGGAAGCAGAGCACCGTTCATGAAGGGTTGCGTGGCGCCGATCACGAAGTCCGCGAGTTCCAGTTCGATGTTGATCTTCTGCACCATGAACGCCAGCACCGACAGCACGACCACGAAGAGCATGCTGCCCACGCCCTCGAAAGCCGCGTCGAGGACGCCCTTGAACGTGATCCGGCGCTGCACGAGATAGAGGATCAGCGCCACGATCACGGCGGCGGCCGTGCCCTTGAGGATGTTCACGTCGGTCGCGATCGTCACGACCACCATGATCACGACCGGGATCAGGAAGTTGAACGGCAGTGGGCGCGCGGTGCCGTCGTCACGGGTGGCCGTGGCGACGGCGGCCGCCGCCTGCGGCTCCCCCGCGGCGTGCCCACCGGCATCGATCGGAGGAAGCTCCGTCGCGGACGAGGCGGACGATCCGACACCGACGCGCGCGGCAGCCTCGTATCCGGCCGGGAAGACGTCTCCCGTCGCCAGTGCCCGCCGGTTGTCGCGACGCGTCGCACCGAGCAGCGGGAAGACCCCGGACACCAGCAGGGCGACGATGATCAGCGCGATCCAGCCGAAGAAGATGAACGGAATCGCCCTCAGGTAGGCGCCGAACCCGCTCCCGTTCACCGTCACGCCCTCGGCCTCGAGGAGGCCGGAGAAGAAGAACGCCCAGGTCGAGAACGGGATCAGGACGCAGATGGGCGCCGAGGCCATCTTCACGATGGTCCCCAGCAGCGTGCGGGGGACCTTGTAGCTGTCGGTCACCTTGCGCATCGCCGTGCCGACGACGAGGGCGCTGAGGTAGTCGTCGATGAAGAGCACGATGCTCAGCAGCAGCGACAGCACCATCGACTTGCGGCGACTGTTGACGAACCGCTCCGTCCAGCGCGCGAAGTCAGTCACGGCGTTCGAGTGCTCGAAGAGCGTGAGCAGGATGCCGAACAGCACCACCAGCATCACCAGCCAGTGGAGCGTCTCGTCGGCCATCGACTCCTCGAAGAAGCCGTACCAGGAATCGAAGAACCCCCAGCCGCCGACGAGGATGGCGCCGGCGACGGTGCCG
>NZ_LSJW01000109.1:0-3366 GCF_001557335.1 Microbacterium sp. CCH5-D1 | reverse complement strand
GTTCCCTCCCCGCCGCGACCAGCCGGGCTTTCGCCGCCTCTCGGGCGGCCACCAGCGCCGAGAGGTTCCCGATCGTGCCGCCCTGCACGAAGACGCCACCGGCCGTGTCGGGGAGCCCGAACTCGCCGGCCAACCACGACAGCACCTCGTTCTCGGCGTGCACGGCCCCGGCCCCCTCGAGCCAGCTGCCGCCGTAGAGCCCGGAGGCCGACACGACGAGGTCGAAGGCGATGGCGGCCATGGTCGGCGCCGTCGGGATGAACGACAGGTACAGCGGATGGCTCGTCGTCAGGCAGGCCGGGGCGAGCACATGCTCGAACACGCTGAGCGCCCGCGCCGCCCCCAACCCCGCGTCCGTGATGGTCGGCCCGACGAGGCGGTTCAGCTCGGCCTCGGACTGCGGCTTGTCGAGCGGCACATCGGCGGCGAGCATGCGGCGACGCGAGTAGTCGAGCACGGCATCGACGATCGCGGTCGATTCGGGCGAGGCCGCGTGCATGCGCACAGCATCCATGGGCGTTCCTTTACGTGTCAGCAGGTCAGGAGTCAGCAGGTCAGGAGTCAGCAGGTCGGGAGTCAGCAGGTCGGGAGTCAGAGGATCGAGCACCGACGAAGGCATCGGGGGCGGCGCTGTCCAGCACGGCGGACAGTGCGCGCCTGGCGAGGTCGGTACGGTCGCGCGGCGCCCACTTCACCAGCGAGTGCGCGTTCATGCCGTCGACCATCGCGAGCAGCAGCCATGCGGCCGTGTCGGCGCGACCCGCTTCGATCGCCCCGTCGGCGGCTGCGCGGGCGAAGATCCCCTCGAGCGCGCTCTGCCATCCGTCCATCTCCTGCCGCACACGGGCGGCGAGCGCCTCGTTGCGGGCACCGAGCGCCCACGCCTGCACCCAGATGAGGGTGACGTCGTCGCGGTCGGCGTCGAGAAGGGTCTCGATCAGGCGCAGCAGACCACCGCGCAACTCAGCGGCGTCCAGCTCAGCGGCGTCGTGGAACGGGCGGTCGTCGAAGGCGGAGATCACCTCTTCGCGCTCGGCCGCCACGATCGATCCGAAGACGTCGGCGACGAAGGCGTCCATCCCCGGTCGGTAGTGCGCGACGAGGGCGGGGGTGACACCCACTCTGGCGGCGATCGCACGGACGGTCAGGCTCTCCAGACCGCTTTCGCGGGCAAGGCCGAGCGCCCCCTCGAGGATCGAGTGATCGCGCTCCTGCGGCGACATCCGCCGAGCGGTCGCACCTGTTGACGTCGTCTTCATCAGGGGTTACCGTAACACCTGTTGATCGCATGTTCAATAGTCGGACCGGCCGCACGAGGAGACCACGATGAGCTGGCGCATGCCCACCGAGACCGCACGTCACGAGCGCACGTGGATGGCGTTCCCCGCGGAGGGAGAGACTCTCGGCGACACCGCAGCGGCGCGCGAAGAGGGCTATGCCACCTGGACCGCTGTCGCTCATGCCGTCGCCGATTTCGAGCCCGTCTCGATGCTGGTCGACCCGAGCGAGCTCGCCAGGGCGCGGCGCATGCTCAGCAGCGGCATCGACATCGTGGAAGCGCCCGTCGACGAGTTCTGGATGCGCGATTCAGGGCCCACGTTCGTGGTCGACGACGAGCGTCCTGGTGTCCTCGGAGCGGTCGACTGGATCTTCAACGGGTGGGGCGCCCCGGAATGGGCGGAGTGGCGGAAGGCCGCACAGCACGCACGCATCGTCGCCGGCGCCGTCGGTGCCGAGCTGGTGAGCTCCGCCCTGGTGAACGAGGGGGGCGGCATCCACGTCGACGGAGAGGGCACTGTGCTCCTCACCGAGACCGTGCAGCTCGACCCCCGCCGCAATCCCTACGCCGACAAGCAGCGGGTGGAGGCCGAGATGTCCCGCACGCTCGGCGCCACGAAAGCGATCTGGCTCCCCCGGGGGCTCACGCGCGACTATGACGACTTCGGCACCAACGGCCATGTCGACATCGTCGCCACCATCGCGTGCCCCGGGCGACTGCTGCTGCACGACCAGCAGAACCCCGACCACCCCGACCACGCCGTCACCCGCGAGCTGCGTGCCCTGCTCTCGGAGCAGACGGATGCCGCCGGGCGCCGCTTCGAGGTGATCGGGCTGCCGGCTCCGTCGATGCTGAGCGACGACGAGGGTCCCGTCGACTGGAGCTACGTCAACCACCTCGTCACGAACGACGGCGTGGTGGCGTGCGGCTTCGGCGAGGACAAGGCCGATGCCGCAGCACGCGAGATCCTCGCCGACGCCTACCCCGGCCGCCGGGTCGTCACGGTGGATGCACGTCCGCTGTTCGACCGCGGCGGTGGCATCCACTGCATCACCCAGCAGCAGCCGGCGCTCGACGGACTCCGCTGATGGTCGACGTGGTCGAGGCGTCCATCGCCGACCTGCGCCGCGCCCTCGAGACAGGGGAGACGACGGCCGTCGCGCTGGTCGACGCGTATCTCGCACGCATCGCCGCGTACGACGCCCCCGCCACCGAGACTGCCCTGAACGCGGTCGTCGTCGCGAACGCGGATGCACGGGACGAGGCCGCGGCCTCTGACGCACGCCGCGCCAGGGGCGAGGCTCGCGGTCCCCTCGACGGCATCCCGTACACCGCGAAGGACAGCTACCTCGTGCGCGGGCTCACGGCCGCCGCAGGGAGCCCGGCATTCGCACAGCTCGTCGCTCAGCGCGACGCCTTCACGATCGAACGGCTGCGCGCGGGGGGAGCGATCTGCCTCGGGCTGACGAACATGCCCCCGATGGCGAACGGCGGCATGCAGCGCGGTGTCTACGGCCGAGCCGAGAGCCCCTACAACGCCGCCTTCCTCACGGCCCCCTTCGCCTCGGGGTCGTCGAACGGATCAGGCACGGCGACGGCGGCGAGCTTCGCGGCCTTCGGACTCGGCGAGGAGACCTGGTCGAGCGGACGCGGGCCGGCCACCAACAATGCGCTGTGCGCCTACACACCCTCCCGCGGGGTGATCTCGACCCGCGGCAATTGGCCTCTCGTGCCGACCATGGACGTCGTGGTGCCGCACACCCGCACCATGGCGGACCTCCTCGAGGTGCTCGACGTGATCGTGGCCGACGATGCGGAGGTCCGTGGCGACTTCTGGCGCGCGCAGCCGTGGGTGCAGCTGCCCGCCGCATCCTCCCTCCGGCCGGAGTCGTATCCGGCGCTCGCGACGGAATCCACCCTCCCCCTCGTCGGCGCCCGCATCGGCATCCCCCGGATGTACATCAACGCCGACCCGGATGCCGGCAGTGCCGAGAATCCCGGAGTCGGCGGCCCGACGGGCCGGCGCATCGAGACACGGGCGAGCATCATCGAACGCTGGGAGGCGGCGCGCCACGATCTCACCGCCG
>NZ_LSJW01000011.1:0-9817 GCF_001557335.1 Microbacterium sp. CCH5-D1 | reverse complement strand
CCTCGACCGCGACGCCGCGCCTAAGCAGCAGCGCGGCCACCTCATCGGCGCCGGCCTCGTGCCAGTTGACCGACGCGTGATCGGGTAGCTCCGTCCACGCCTCGATGGCGGCAAGGCGGCGCTCGACGTCGGGCTCGGCCCACGCTCCCGTCGTCACGCCGACCGGCGCACCGGGGCTCGCGGAGCGCACCGCGGCCACCCATCGGGCGACATCGTCGGCGGCGAGGCTGTCGCGACCCGCCTCGTCTTTCGGGTGCACATGCACCTCGTGCGCTCCCGCCACCACAGCACGCGCGGCATCGTCGGCGACGACCGACGCATCCGCACTCAACCACGGGTGCTCGACCGCATCACGAGCGCCGTTCACGCATGCCTGCAACAGCATCCGACGCGGAGGCCGGGCGGGCGGGTTGGAGTCCGGCGCGGTCATCGGCCGATCAGTTCGCGGGGGTGCAGGTCATAGGGAGAGGAGTCGGTCGACGGGCCCTCTTCGGCGCGCACCGTGTGCTCGACCTGACGCGCCACCGCCGCGCTGCGGCCGACCTTGACCGCCTCGGCCTCGCTCATGAAGCTGCTCCCCAACGTCTGCGATTCCCCCTCGATGCGGTTGAACCAGATGCCGTTGCGGTGGAACGTCTCGATGTCGCCTGCAGCCATGGCGGGATCCCTTCTCTCGCATCCCTTTCTACGTCAGACCACCGACACGACGGAGGGGCTTGACAGCCTCCGCCCCATCGCCCGAGCGAGACCGGTTCAGACCAGAAGACCCGCCCGACGCACGGCATCGCCCATCGCCGCGAACGCCTCTTCCAGGATCGGACGGGGTGTCGCGAAGACCACCCGCACGTGACCCTCGGCGCCACGCCCGAGCAGCCGTCCCTCGGTCAGCACGACCCCCGCCTGCTCGCGGAAGAACTCGGCGGGCGGCCCCGGAATCCCGAGCGCCGCGGTGTCGATCCACCCGATGTATGTCGCCTCGGGCACGTGATACACGGCTCCGGGGAGGTGCTCCTCCACCAGCGTCGCCAGCTGCCGCCGGGAACCGTCGAGGTAGTCGGCCACCTCCGTCAGCCAGGGCTTGCCCGACCGGTATGCCGCCGTCGAGGCCACCACCCCGAGCGTGGCCGCACCGTGCTGCACCGCGAAACCGAACCGCTTGTACAGCTGCTGGTCGGCTTCGTTCGAGGTGATCAGCTGCGCCGTCTTCAACCCAGGGATGTTCCAAGCCTTCGAGGCGCTCGTTCCCGTCACCGTATGCGCGGCCGTCACCTCCGACACCGACGCGTACGGCACGAACGACGCACCCTCATAGCGCAGCGGGGCGTGGATCTCATCCGCGAACACCCGCCCGCCGTGCCGCTCGACGATCTCTGCGATCGCCTCCAGCTCATCACGCCCGACGATCGTGCCGGTCGGGTTGTGCGGGTTGCAGAGCACGAGCGTCCTCGCGCCGGCAGCGAACGCCTCATCGATGCGCTGCAGATCGTGCTGCCAGCGCCCGTCGACCTCGACGCCGGGGACCTCGATCACCGGATGTCCGATCGCCGGCAGGTAGGTCAGGAACGGCATGTACGCGGGGGTGGGCACGATCACGGGCGAACCCGCTGGCGCATACTCCTGCACCGCGACGCCGAGGGCCGCCATCACGTCCGAGACCGGATGCACACGCTCGGGATCGACCGCCCAGTCGTACTCGTCGCGCATCCACTCAGACGTCGCCTCACCGAGCTCCGCGGCCTGCGGAGGGGAGAGGTATCCCAGGTTCTCGTCGTCGATCGCGCGATGCAGCGCCTCCGCGATCTCGGGCGCGACCCCGAAGTCCATCTCCGCCACCCAGGCGCCGATGTGTCCGGGGTGCAGACTCCACTTGCGGCTCTGCGGCCGGTCGAGGAACAGACGGGTGCGGGCATCGAACGGATGCACGGGGGAGGCGGAGGTCATGGTCTGGGTCCCGCCGAGTCAGTCGGCGGCGTCGATACAGGAAAGACGCAGGACGCGGATCTCGGACACGGGGAACTCCATTCGCAGCGGGACCAGTCCAATCTACGGACGGCCCCGCTCCCTCGCATCTCGGGTTTCCCACCGTGACGGCGGTCGATGCCTCCGCAGAACCGGAGGGGCGCTGGTAACGTTCCCTTGATCGACGGCACCACATTCGGAGGGCAGTGATGAGCGAACCAGCGCGCCGCCCGACCGTCAAGGAAGTCGCGACCAGAGCCGGCGTCAGCCCCATGACCGTCTCCCGCACGCTCTCCGGCGGACTCAACGTCAAACCCGACGTGCAGCAGCGCGTGATGGAGGCCGTGGCCGAGCTCGGCTACCACCGCAACGAGAACGCACGCAGCATCCGTCCAGGACACTCGAGCGGCCTCATCGGCGTCGCGATCACGAACATCGCGAACCCCTACTACTCCACCTTCGCGCTCGGCGTCGAAGAGGAGGCCGCCCTCACCGGTCGCCGCATCCTGCTCGGCAACACCTCGGAGGACCCTGCGCGCGAAGCCGACCTCGTCGGCGACTTCCTCGGCCGCCGCGTCGACGGGCTGATCGTCGTCCCCGCCGGCACGACCTCCGCGCACCTCGCCCATTCGCAGAACCAGGGTGTCCCCGTCGTGCTCGCCTCTCGACGCATCGAAGGACTCGCCGTGGACAGCGTCGTGCTCGCCGACGACGAAGGCGCCCACCGCGGGACGACGGCGCTCATCGATCGCGGACATACCCGGATCGGCTACCTCGGCAATGCGCTGTCGATCTTCACCGGCGAGCGCCGCTACGCGGGCTTCGTCCGCGCCATGCAGGAGCGGGGCCTCACGGTCGACCCGCAGCTCGTCGCCACGAACCAGCAGACCGTCGATCAGGCGCGCGAGGCGACGCGAACGCTCCTCGCCGCGTCGCATCCGCCCACCGCGATCTTCTGCGCCAACAACCGCAACGCGATCGGTGCGCTCAAGGAGATCAACGGCCAGCTCAACGCCGGGTCGCGCCCCGCGTCGGAGTTCCCCGAGATCGTGAGCTTCGACGACTTCGAGCTCGCCGAGCTCTCCCCCGTGCCGATCAGCGTGATCGACCACGACCCCCGCGAGCTCGGCCGCACCGCCACGCGCCTGCTGCTGGACCGCCTGGACGGCGGCGAGCGCGACAGGGAGCACCGCGAGCTCGAACTGCCCGTGTCACTGCGCGGCGTGCGCTGACGCGCACGGGCGCGGTTCCCCACCGCACTGCTGCTTCCCGGCTCACATGCATGACCCACCCCCGAATGCATGAACCATTCCGCGCCGCGGCTCATGCATCCGTCCGCCGATCATGCAAGTGAAGCGGCCTGGGCGGGGCGTACGCAACGTGTTGACACCTCACCTCCGCGTTGATAACGTTACCAATCATCGACGAGGAGGCCGGATGGAGCTGTGCATCGATTTCGGAGGCACCGAGATCAAGATCGCCCTCACCGACGGCAGCCATGTCGTCGGCTCGCGTAGCATCCCGGTCGAAGGCACTCCCACCGACCTCGACAAGGCCGCCGCTCATGCCCGCGCACTCCTCGATCAGACCGGCCGCGCAGCCGACGCCGTGGGCATCGCGGTCCCTGGAGTCGTCGACCCCCGCAGCGACCGGATGCTGCACGCCAACGCCAAGTACGACTTCCTCGAAGACATCGACCTGCACGCCTGGGCGCACACCGAGTTCGACCTGCCGTCCGTGGTCGAGAACGATGCGCGCGCGGCGCTGATCGGCGAGACCTCCTCGGGCAGCGCGGCCGGTGAACGCGACGCTGTGCTCGTCACCCTCGGCACCGGCATCGGGACCGCGGCGATGATCGACGGATCGCCCCTGCGCGGACGCACCGGCCACGCCGGGATCCTGGGCGGACACCTCACCGTCGACATCGACGGCCCCACCTGCCCGTGCGGGAACATCGGCTGCGGCGAAGCACTGGCGAGCACCAGGGCACTCCCCGAGCACGTCTCCATGACGCAGGTCTTCACCACGGACGCGCACCCTGACCTGCGCGACCGCTTCCTGCACGTCTGGGGCGCCGTCGTCACGTCGCTCGTGCACTCCTACGACCCCGCCGTCGTGATCCTCTCCGGCGGCATCCTGCGCGCGGGCGACGCCGTGAGCGCACCGATCGAGGACTTCGTGCGCGAGCACCTATGGCCATCGCTGACCCCGCCGCACTTCGTCGTCCCGCCCGAGCCCGAACTCTCCGTCGTCCGCGGGCTCAGCACCCTGATCCATACCACCCACACCGCCACCACCCACACCGCCATCCCGCAGGAGGAACAGTGACCACCCCGATCAGCGACATGCATGAAGGGCACACCACCCGAGGTCGCTACGACACCCAGCCCACCGTGGCACTGCCCGCCGGGGAGCGCATCCTCCGCGGCGCGCACGGTTGGACGGCGGCGGCCGAGCTCGCCGAAGCCTGCGCCCGGGTGACCGGCACCGCCCCCGTGCTGCTGATCGACACCTACCCCGGAGTGGACGTCGAGGCCCTCACCACCCAGGTGCGCCAGTCGCTGCCGGAGTGGGCGGTCGTCGACGTCGAGGCCGCCGCGCGGCCGGTCGCCGAGGTCGAACAGTTGATCGCCCCGAGCCTCACCGACGACCGCGTCTTCGGTGTCATGAGCCACTTCGCCCTCACCGACTTCTACGACACCGCGAAGCTCGACGCCCTGGCAGACACGGTCGTCGAGAACCCCACCGTGGTGATCGGCTGGGGCGCGGCCCTGCTCTCCCCGCGCCTGACGGGCGACGCCGTGACGGTGCTCGTCGACATGGCCCGCTGGGAGATCCAGCTGCGCCAGCGCAAGGGCGCGACCAACTGGCGCGCCGACAACGCCTCGGAAGACAACCTCCGCAAGTACAAGCGCGGCTTCTTCGTGGAATGGCGCACCGCCGACCGTCACAAGCGCGCCCTGTTCGACACGGTCGACTTCGTGCTCGACGGCAATGCGATCTCGCCGGCCGAGCGGCATCCGGATTCGCCGGAGGCGGGGATGATCACGGGAGCCGCCTTCCGTCAGGCCCTGAAGGACGCCGCGCGTCGCCCGTTCCGCGTCGTCCCGTTCTTCGACCCCGGCGTGTGGGGCGGGCAGTGGATGAAGAACCTCATCGGCCTCGACCCCTCGAAGGACAACTACGCCTGGTGCTTCGACTGCGTCCCCGAGGAGAACTCGCTGCTGCTGGAGGGCGAAGGCGGCGTGATCGAGATCCCCGCCCTGGACCTCGTCTTCAGCCGCCCTGTCGACCTGCTGGGCGCGAAGACGTTCTCGCGATTCGGCGCCGAGTTCCCGATCCGCTTCGACTTCCTCGACACCATGGACGGCGGCAACCTCAGCCTGCAGGTGCACCCGCTCACCGATTACATCCAGAACACGTTCGGCATGCACTACACGCAGGACGAGAGCTACTACATGCTCGATGTCGGCGACGACGCGGTGGTGTACCTCGGGACGAAGGAGGGCATCGATCCCGCCGAGATGCTCCAGGAGCTGGCGACGGCCCAGGACGGCGAGCACCCGTTCCCCGCCGAGAAGTACGTCAACTCGTTCCCGGCCCGCAAGCACGACCACTTCGCCATCCCCGCCGGAACCGTGCACTGCTCCGGCGCGAACTCGATGGTGCTGGAGATCTCGGCGACGCCGTTCATCTTCACCTTCAAGCTCTGGGACTGGGGCCGGGTGGGACTCGACGGGATCCCCCGCCCCGTGCACCTCGACCACGGCGCCAACAACATCCAGTGGGACCGCGACACCACCTGGGTCGGCGACAACCTCATCGACCAGGTCGAGACCATCCGCACCGACGGCGACGTGATCGAGGAGAGCACGGGCCTGCACGAGCTCGAGTTCATCGAGGTGCGTCGACACTGGTTCACCCAGACGGCCGACCATGACACCGAGGGCACCGTGAACGTGCTCAACCTCGTGGAGGGCGATGAGGTCGAGGTGGTCAGCCCCACCGACGCCTTCGCTCCCTTCGTGATCCATTACGCCGAGACGTTCATCGTCCCGGCCGCCGTCGGGGCCTACCTCATCCGGCGCACCGAGAACTCGCGCAGTCCGCGCTTCGCGACCGTCAAGGCCTACGTGCGCGGCTCGCGCTCGAGCGACAGCTGAAGACGCCGCACCCGACGAGCACCGCACCCGAGAAACCGCACACCCGACACACACCGCACACCCGAGAAATACGAACAAGGGAGTTCAGAATGATTTCGCGACGCACGATCGCCGCCGCCGCGGCCGGTCTCCTCCTCGGCACCCTGGCGCTGGCCGGATGCTCCGGCGACTCCGGATCCGGCGGGGAGGGCGAGGTCACCGGCACGCTCGATTTCTACACCGACAAGGCGGCGTGGAAGCCCGATTTCGAGTCGCTCAACGAGGTCAGCGGCGATGCCGTCGACATCACCCTGAAGACCACGGGCTACTCCGACGCCAACCAGTACGACGCCTTCATCAAGCAGTCGTTCCGCACCGACAAGTCGCCGGGACTGTTCACCTGGCACACCGGCGAGTCGCTCAAGCAGCTCGTGGACGAGGGTCTGGTCGCCGAGACCACCGACATCTGGTCCAAGGCGGTCGACGAGGGCTGGGTGAGCGAAGACCTGCGTGACAGCTATACCTTCGACGGTAAGCAGTACTGCGTGCCGATGAACATCGCCTACTGGATCATGTTCTACAACAAGGCCGCCTTCGCCGACAACGGCATCGAGGTGCCGACGACCTGGGACGAGCTGAACACCGCCGCCGAGACGCTGAAGGATGCAGGGGTCACCCCGTACTACCAGACCAGCGTGCTGTTCACCTTCCAGTGGTTCCAGCACCTGGTCGCCTCCACCGACCCCGACCTGTACGCCGGACTCACCACGGGCGACGTGAAGTACACCGACCCCGAGATCGTCGACATCATGAACGTCTGGCTCGACGAGCAGAAGGCGGGCTGGTTCAGCGACGCGGGCAGCACGACCGATCCCGCGGTCGGCCTCAAGCAGGGCGACTACGCCATGATCAACTTCGGCACGTTCTTCGCCGGCAACCTCGAAGGCGCCGGCATGACCACCGATGACTACGGCATGTTCGCGATCCCCGCGGTCAGCGACGACCTCGATGCCACACCGGTGGCCGTGGAGTCGGGCCCGATCTGCACCGCCGAGAACTCGAAGCAGCGCGACCTCGGCCTGGCCTACGCCGAATGGTGGATGTCGCCCGACGCACAGACCGCGTGGAACGACGCACACGGTGACGTCGCGTTCAACCCGAAAGCGAATGTCTCCGACCCCGCACTGGCTGAGATCGGCGAGCAGATCGCCGGCGACGACTACATGCTCTACGACCGGTTCTTCGAGGCGATGCCCACCGAGATCGTGACCACCGCGATCGAGCAGTTCGGCGCATTCAACGCCAACCCCGGCGACCCGATGCCGTTCCTGGGGAAGATCCAGGCCACGGCTGACAAGTACTGGGCAGAGCAGGAGTAAGCGGGCGGATGACGCATCAGAAGACGCCCTACCAGTGGTCCGCCCGGGGCTTCATCGCCCCGGGCGTGATCCTGGTCGCGGTCCTGCTCTACCTCCCGCTGCTGTGGACGGTGTTCCTCAGCTTCACGAAGTACAACGGCCTCGGCAGCCCGAAGTGGATCGGGCTCGACAACTACGTCGAGATGTTCACCGACGGCGACTTCGTGGGCTCGGCGATGAACACCGTGCTCTGGGTGATCGGCACCCTGATCATCCCGGTCGGCATCGGCCTGGCGATCGCGCTGCTCACCTGGAACCTCGGGGGTGGCATCTGGCTGCGCCTTCCGTTCCTCATCCCCTACGCCCTCTCCGGCATCGGCGTCGGCGTGGTCTGGTCGTTCATCCTCTCCTCGGGCGGAGCGCTCGATCAGGCCCTCGCCGCGTTCGGCATCACCGACCCACCGCGCTGGCTCCTCGACGCTCCGCTCAACACGGTCGTGATGATCATCGCGTCGTCGTGGCAGGGCGTCGGCGTGAACGCACTGCTGTTCACGATCGGCCTGCAGGCCATCCCCAAGGAGCCGCTCGAGGCCGCGCGCATCGACGGCGCCGGCGGGGCGCGTCTGTTCACCAGCATCCTGTGGCCCATGCTGCGGCCGCTCACCGCCGTGGTCGTCGGGCTCTCGATCGTCGCGAGCCTCAAGACCTTCGACATCGTATGGGGCATGACCAAGGGCGGACCGGGCACCGTCTCGGAGACCCTCGCGCTGACCATGTACAAGGAGACGTTCGTGAACAGCGACTACGGGCTCGGCTCCGCGATCGCGGTGTTCCTCACCGTGATCACCCTCGTCGCCTCGGTCCTGTACCTGCGCCAGCAGCTCTCCCCGAAGAAGGAGATGTGATGTCGAAGATCATCCGCACCACCGTGCTCGTCGTCCTCGGGATCGTGTGGCTCCTGCCCGCCTACCTGCTCGTCGTGAACGCGATGAAGGACCCGACCACCTTCACCTCGAAGGAGTCGTGGATCCCCACCGACTTCCACCTGTTCGAGAACTTCGGTCAGGCGCTCGAGCTCTCCGGCATCGGCGACAGCATCGTCAGCACGCTCATCTATTCGATCGTGTCGCCGACCATCGCCGTGCTCGTGGGCGCCGCGGCCGGCTTCGCGATCGTGGCCCTGCGCCTCAAGCGCGGATTCCTATGGTTCGTCGTGATCTTCGGCGGCACGGTCTTCCCGCTGCAGATGGTGCTGCTGCCCCTGTTCGACGCCTACTCGCGCACCGGGCTGTTCGACACCCGCGTCGGCATGATCATGATCTACACGGTGATCTCGATCCCGTTCTCGGCGTTCGTGATGCGCAACTTCTTCACCGGCGTCGCGCACAACGTGTTCGAGGCCGCGGTGCTCGACGGTGCCACGACCTGGCGCATCTTCGTGCGTCTGTACCTGCCGATGGCGTCGAGCGCGCTGGTCGCGATCTTCATCCTGCAGGCCACGTTCGTGTGGAACGACCTGCTGCTCGGCCTCACGCTCAGCCAGTCCGACGACATCCGCCCCATCATCACCACGCTGTCGGGAATGCAGAGCACCTACGGCGGCGCGCAGATGTCGGTCGTGCTGGCCGCGGCCGTGCTCGTCTCGCTCCCCACCGTGGTGCTGTTCCTGTGCACACAGCGGTTCTTCGCCAAGGGCCTCGCGCTCGGACAGTACTGACCCCCAACCCGCCTCGAAAGGCATCATGAATCCCCTCATCCCCACCGTCGAGGATCTGGTCGCCGATGCGGTCACCCATCACTACGACGACATGATCGCGCCCACGGGCCTCACGAACATGCTCGGCACCGTGCGCGTGGACCACGACCTGACCGCGCTCAGCGCCGTGCAGTTCCCACCGGTGTCGCAAGGACTCACGCAGACCGCCGTGCTGTTCGTCGACGGCCGCCTGTTCGCGTCATACGGCGTGCCCGTCACGCACGAGTGGCGGCCCGACGGGGTGGTGCGGCGCGCGAGCGTGGGTGAGCTCGAGATCGAGACCACGACCGTGTGCGTGCCGGGGAAGACAGCGGTGGCGATCGACATCGCGGTGCGCAACTCCGGTGCGGGCGAGCGTGAGGTGCGGATCGGCCTGTCGTCTGCGGCCCGCGTGACCCGGTCGACCGAGGCCTGGCTCGACGCGGAATCACCGTCGGAACGCGACACCGCGACCGTCGACGGCGGGTGCCTCGTGTTCGGTTCGACCGATGCCGCGGCGTGGAGCGTGCAGGGCCTGATCGGCGGGACCGCGACCCTCAGCGGTGTGGCCGACCTGCCCGATGCATTCGACACCGGGATCGGCGGCAACGGCCGCGGCGGCG
>NZ_LSJW01000108.1:0-5040 GCF_001557335.1 Microbacterium sp. CCH5-D1 | reverse complement strand
ATCATCCTCATCGAGAGCGGCGAGTCCGATGAGTCCCGCGTCGCGATCCGCTCGGCGACGAACGCCTCGTTCCGTTTCGATCAGATCGCCGCCCTGTACGAGCTGATCGCCCAGGCGAAGACCGGCTCGGTCACCCCGCTCGACGGCATCAGACGCCTGAACGAGATCGGCGCGATGCGCCCGCGGCTCGGCTGGATCACCCGCACGTTCGGGCATGCGGTGCTGACGACAGGGCTCTCTCTCCTGCTCGCCCCCACGTGGCAGGGCGTGATCGTCGCGTTCGTGCTCGGAGCGCTGATCGGATTGCTGAAGCTGGTCCGCTCTCCGACGCTGCAGCTGATCATGCCGGTGGTCGCGGCGTTCGTGTGCGCCACCGCGGTCTTCCTCCTGGCCGAGGTGATCGAGATCGGCGATCCGATCCGCCTGCTCATCGCCCCGCTCGTCACCTTCCTGCCCGGCGGCGTGCTGACGAGCGCCACCGTGGAGCTCGCAGCAGGGCAGATGATCTCCGGCGCCTCCCGTCTGGTCTACGGCTTCGTGCAGCTGGCGCTGCTGGCGTTCGGCATCCTCGCCGCCGGCACCGTCGTGAGGGTCGACTCGTCCTCGTACGAAGCTCTCGACGGGGGATCGCCGCTCCCGTGGTGGGTGGCGCTCATCGGGATCCTCGTGTTCGCGCTCGGGAACTATCTGCATTTCTCCGCGCCACCGTCGACCTTCGGGTGGGTGCTTCTCGCACTCGTCGTCGCCTACACGGGCCAATGGGCCGGCACCGAGTTCGTGGGCGCGACGGTCGGCGGGTTCGTCGGTGCCGTCGCGATGACCCCCGTCGTGCTGTGGATCGCGACCCTCCGCCACGGAGCACCGTCGCAGCTCACCTTCCTCCCGGCCTTCTGGCTGCTGGTCCCCGGGGCCGCCGGGCTCGTCGGGCTCACGGAGGCGGTCGCGACCGACGGCGGACTCTCCGACTTCACCACGGCGCTGGTCTCGGTCATGTCGATCGCGCTCGGCGTGCTCATCGGCACCGCGCTGTACCGCGTCGTGCACCACGGCGCCGAGGAGATCGTGCAGTTCGCCGTCGCCCTTCCCCCCGCCTCGGACGAGAGCGCCCCTGCTCCGAACCTGTGGTCGCGGATCACGGCGCCCTGGCGCCGGAACGGTCACCGCTGACGGTCACGGACACGCTCCGCTCGCCCGGCATCGCTCGTCTCTGCGTTCGTCGATGTCCCGGCGGGCGTCGCTTGTCCGTGCAGGATTTCGGCATATCGTAGAGGGAGGGGACCTGGGGAGGTACGGGGTGTCGGCATTTGTCGCGCAGGGGGACGGACATATACCGCGAGTATCGGCGCACGCCATCAGGCGTCCGCGACTGAGCGCCGAGTTCGAGACCGAGACGCCCCTCACACTCATCCGCTCGGCGTCCGGCTCCGGCAAGACCACGGCCCTGGTGGACTGGGCGGCCACCACATCCGCCCACGTCGTGTGGCTGACCGTGACGCCGGCGATCACGAGGAGTGAGGCACTCGCCGGAGCGCTGCTGCGCGTCCTGCCCGGAGCCGACCGGCGGGACGACGGCGACGAGGGCTGGGCCGCCGTGGCCGCGCGTCTGCACGAGGCGGAGGGCCACCTGGTCGTGGTGCTCGACGATGCTGCCGCCGTCGAGCGCGATGGCGCGTTCGCGCTGTGTCGCGCCGTCGGTGCCGCTGCCCGCACCCGTCTGATCGTCGCAACGAATCGCCCGAGCCCCTTCGACAGCGAGGGCCTCGACCTCTTGATCGACACGACGCTCGTCGCTCCCGAAGACCTCATGTTCGATGATGAGGAGATCCGTCGCGCGCTCGACGTCGACGAGGACACGGCGGCTGCGACACGAGAGGCGACAGGAGGATTCCCCGCGCTCATCCGCGCCCTGGCGCTGCGGGGGACCGGCATGGATGCCGGGTCCTTGCGAGCCGCCACCACGGTGATCGAGGACTACCTGCAGGACAGGCTCGCCGAGTGCGGCTTCGACCCGCAGGCGCTTCGAGGCATGCTCCGGATCAGCGTCACCGATTCCGTCGACGTTCCGCTCGCCACGGCGCTCACCGGCGATCCGGACATCGTGAGGGCGCTGGACCAGGCTGAGATGTTCGGTTTCGGCCGCTGGGCTGCCGACGGCCGCAGCTCGTTCGAGCTCACGCCCCTGACGCGCGGGATGCTGCGCCGCGAGCTCCGCGCAGCCCTCGCGGACGAGGTCCCCGGGCTGAGGCGCATCGCCGCAGAGGGTGCCGTGCGCCGTGACCTGCCCCTCGAAGGACTGCGGCTCGCCGTGGAGGGCGACGACCTGCGTCTGGCGACCCACGTCACGATGTCGGGGTGGAACCGACTGCTGCACCGAGATCGGAACGGTGTCGTCGAACTGCTCGGCGACGTACCGGTGGCACGGCTGAAGCAGGAGCCGCTGGTGGCCATGCTGCTCGGGATGTGCCTGAAGCCCAGCCGCCTGCGGCGCCAGCGCGGACTCCAGCTGCTGCGCATCGCGGTGGCGGCCGCGAACGCCCGCCGGACCACGCTCTCGGCCACGGAGCGGATCTTCATCTGGGCGGCCGAGAGTGCGTCGCTGCGCGCCATCGGACGACCGGAGCGCGCCGCACAGGTGGCAGCCCGATCTCTGACCCTGTTCAACGAGACCCCGGAATCGCAGTGGCAGCAGTACGCCCGCGACATGCCGCTGCTGTGCACGCACCTGGGCATCTCCCTCTACTACGGCGGGCAGCAGGAGGAGGCCATCCACCTCTGGGAGCAGGCCGCCGCCCTCGCCGCCGCGCACGGGGGCAGCAACGCCTTCCACGGCATCTGCCTCCTCGCCGGCGTGCACGCCTTGAACGGAGACCTCCCCGAGGCCAGGCACTACGTCTCCCTGATCAGAGACGGCGGCTGGGACGCGGCGCTGCTCGACAGCTACCGCGGCACGTTCTACCGTGTGGCCGAGGCCATGCTGGCGGTGGAGGACGGCGATCTGGCTGCCGCGAAGCAGCACATCCGGTACTTCGAGCCGTACCGCGCGACCAGCGAGCACTGGACGACGATGGCCTCCGTCGAGGCATGGATCGCTCTGCACGAGGGCGACGCCGCCGCGGGATTGGAGCGCCTGGAGTCGTTCGCGCGCCTGCGGGGCAAGGAGGCCGGTGCACCGCACGTGCGCCAGGCACTGTCGCGCGCCCGGATCCTCCTCCATCTCGCCCTCGGCGATGTGAACGCGGCCAAGGCCGTGGTGCAGCGGGATGCGATCCCCGACCGCTTCGCGACCGTCCTGAAGCGGGCACGCCTGGCCCTCATCGACGGCAAGGCGGCCGACGTGGTCCGGCTTCTGGGACAGACCCGCCTGCGCCCCACGAACGCCAGGGAACGCGCAGAGGCCTCGGCGGTGCAGAGCGCCGCCCTGCACCGGGTGTCGCCGGCGGCCGCGCAACCGTCGAGCGAGGCGCTGAACGCCCAACTCGCCGATCGGGGCCTCACCACTCCCCTCGTGCTGCTGAGCGCGGAGGACTTCGGCACGGTGCGAGCCGACCTCGACCCGACCGGCCGTGGGACGTTCCCGCTGCGATCCGCGCTGCCGTCATTCGCGGCCCGACCTCGCCTGTCGTCACGCGAGCAGGTCGTGCTGCGCGCCCTCACCTCCGGCGCATCTCTTCCTGCGATCGCCCTGGAGCTGCGCGTCTCGCAGAACACCCTCAAGACACAGCTCCGCAGCATCTACCGCAAGCTCGGCGCGCACAACCGCACCGAAGCGGTGGAGCAGGCGGCGCGTCACGGTCTCCTGCCGGAGTAAGCGCAGACCCTTCCGGGGAAGACACGGAAGGCCCCGCCCGTCGAGTTCGACGGGCGGGGCCTTCTTTCATGACCGTCAGGCCTGGGAGCGGCGTCGACGCAGGATCAGCAGCACGGCACCGCCGAGCAGCAGAGCGATCGCAAGACCCAGCACCCAGGGCGCGAGGATTCCACCGGTGAGCGCGAGCGGCGTCAGCACCGGGTTCTCGGTCGTGCTGGGCGGCGGCGTGATCGTCCCACCGCCGGGAGGGGTGGCCGTGCCCACAGCCGCGTTGCGGAGAGTCGCACCCGCCGCGTTCGCATGCACGGTCACGGAGTAGGTGATCGTCACGCTCTCACCCTCGGCGAGGCTGCCCGTCCAGCGCAGCTGCGTACCGTCGACCACGGGTGCTGCCACCGTCCGCTCGCCGACGACCGCGGTCGCACCGGGCTTCAGATCGGCGTGCGACAGCACTCCGGAAAGGTCGTCTGTGATGACGACGTCGTCCAGCCCCGTCTCGCCCGTGTTGGTGCCGACGAGCGTGTACGTGACGGTGCTTCCCGTGGCGACCGCCGTGCCCGATCCCGGGTTCGCGGTCTTGAGGAACGCGAAGCCGGGGGTGCCGACAGGGTTCTCGGTCGTCACGGGCGGAGGCGTGAGCTCGCCGCCGCCAGGCGGGGTGGCGGTACCTGCGACCTTGTTCGCGATCGTCGCACCGCCCGCGTCGCCGTTCACGGTCACCGAGTAGGTGATCGTGACGCGCTGCCCGATGGCGAGGGCACCCGTCCAGGTGAGCTCGTCGCCGTTCACGACAGGAGCGGGTGCGGATCCGTCGACCACGGTCGCCGTCGCGTCGCCGTTGTAGGCGGCGTGGTCGAGCACGCCGGACAGGTCGTCGCTGATGCGCACGGGATCCAGCGCCGTCTCACCGGTGTTCACGCCGGTCACCGTGTAGGTGATGACGCTGCCGGGGTCGACCCTGGTGCCCGAGGCGGGATCGGCCGACTTGCGCAGCTCGAAGCCGGGCTCGTTGACCGGGTGCTCCGTCGTCGCCGGGGGCGTCTCGATCGGCGGCACGCCGCCCGGCGGGGTCGCCGAGCCTGATGCCGAGTTCTCGATGATGGTGCCGCCGGCGTCCGCCTTCACGGTCACCGTGTAGGTGAGCGTGACGGTCTCGCCGATCTGGAGCGCGCCCGTCCAGGACAGACGCTCACCGGTGACGGCGGGTGCCGTCGCCTCCGTGTTCCCGATCC
>NZ_LSJW01000107.1:0-1032 GCF_001557335.1 Microbacterium sp. CCH5-D1 | reverse complement strand
CCCGGTGATGATCCTGTTCCTGTTCCTGCAGAAGTACATCGTGGGCGGTCTGACGGCCGGAGCGACGAAGGGCTGAGCCGCTGGTCTGCCCGCCGGCGTCGTGATCCGGTGGGCACGGGTGCCCGCACGGTCGGACTCCTCACGCTCTCTTGTCTCGCATGCTACCTTGTCTTGCATGACAGCTGATGTCGGCGCTCAGATGCGCAAGGGAGTGGTCGAGTACTGCGTGCTCGGGCTGCTCGCGCGCGAGCCGATGTACGGCTGGCAGCTGGCGGATGCGCTCACCGGCGCGGGCCTGATCGCCAGCATCGGCACGCTGTACCCGCTGCTCGGGAGGCTGAAGGACAACGGGTGGGTCACCACGTTCGATCAGCCCTCCGACAGTGGTCCGGTGCGCAAGTACTACCGGCTCACCGGCAGCGGGATCGATCAGTTGGACCGTTTCCGCGCCCAGTGGACACCATTCGCCCGTGTCGTCACGGGCATCGTCGGAGAGGGACGACCATGACAGAGCTCACCGCAGACGGCCTCCGCACCGAGTACCTCGCGCGGCTCGACGAGGCCATGCGCAACCTGCCGCACGGTGTCGCGAGCGACATCCGTGCCGGCATCCTCGAGGAGCTGCAGGGGCTCGATGCCGAAGCGACGGCGGCACGCATCGCGGATCTCGGCGATCCTGTCGCGATCGCCGATGGGGCTCAGGCGGAAGTCCCGTCCGGGCCGACGATCATCGGCGCGCCCGCGGTCGCCGCGCCCCCGGTGCCGCGTCCGCCGGCGACCTCGACGAGAGGGTTCGCGATCGCTGCGGCGCTGACGTTGAGCTTCGGAGGGATCGTCGTGCCCGTACTCGGCTGGTTCGTCGGCGCCGCGCTCGTGAGCGCGAGCTCGCTCTGGAGGACGTGGGAGAAGGTGGTCGCGATCGTCGTACCCTTCGTCGTCACCGGCATCTCGTTCCTCACGGTCTCCGCGCTGACGGCCTTCTCCTCGTCGGAGTCGGGTGGGAGCTCCTCGGGGACCGGGACGCCCCCGGAG
>NZ_LSJW01000106.1:0-2633 GCF_001557335.1 Microbacterium sp. CCH5-D1 | reverse complement strand
GGCCGTCGGTCTGGAAGACCTCGCCGAAGTTGCAGTCGTCGCCCTTCTGGGTCGCCGTGTAGATGACGCCGGTGTCGAGCATCGTGACGTTCGAGTCCGGGGCATCGAAGCCGTAGGCGGCCTTGAGACCCGGCCAGCCATCGTCGCGCGTCGAGAACTCGCTCTCGATGCAGAACGTCTGATCGGCGCTCGGCAGGGCTGCGACATCACTCAGCGTCTTCACGCCCAGCTCGTCAGCCTCCTTCTTACGGATCGCGAAGGCGTAGGTGTTGTTGAACGGCGCGGGGTCGAGCCACGCGATGCCGTTCTCGGCGTCCGCTCCCTTGACGGCATCGAACTGCGCCTCGGCGCCCTGCACCGGCGTCGTATTGCCGTTGTACGTGATCCACGACGTGCCGGTGTACTCCCAGTAGCCGAGGAACTGGTCATTCTCGAGCGCCTGACGCACGTTGGCGGAGCCGACGAGCTTCGTGTTGGCCTCGACGTCGGCACCGTGCGCATTGAGCAGTTCCGCCGTCATGTAGGCGAGGATGTACTGCTCCGAAAAGTCCTTCGAGCCGATCTCGCCAGTGAGACCTTCCAGCTCGTCGCCTTGGGCTCCGGAGCCTCCGCCGGCACCGGACGAGCAGCCGGTGAGGAGCAGAGCGCCGGCGGCGATGGCGGCGAACGAGGCGGTGGCGATGGTGCGTGTGTTCATTGCAAGTTCCTTTCGGGAAGGGAGTGTGCTGTGCATGTGAATTAGTGGTGGAGTGGTGGTGCTCAGAGGCCCTTGGGTCGAACGATGTCCTCCACGACGCCGGCGGCCCAGTCGATGAGCACGGCGATCGAGGCGACGAGGATCGCTCCGACGACGAGAACGGGATAGCGCTGCAGCTTCAGGCCGTTGATGATCATGTCGCCGAGACCGCCGGCGTTGATGAAGGTCGCGACCGTGGCCACACCGACCGCGAAGACGAGCGCGGTGCGGAGTCCCGCGAGGATCACGGGCGAGGCGAGCGGCAGCTCCACTCGGCGCAGAACCTGTGACGGGGTCATGCCCATGCCCCGGGCCGACTCGCGGATGCTGGGATCGACCTGGGCGAGGCCCGCGATCGTGTTCTGCAGCACGGGCAGGAAGGAGTAGATCACGAGTGCGAGCAGTGCCGTCGTGAATCCCGTCTGCCAGACGATTGCGAGCAGGATCACGACGCCGATCGCCGGCGTCGCCTGACCGATGTTCGCGATGCCGATCACGACGCCGCGGAACACCTTCGATCGGGAGCGGCTCACCGCGATGCCGGCGGGGATCGCCAGCACAGCCACGAGCACGGAGGCGATGATCGACAGCACGAGGTGCTCGCCGATGCGGGCCGTGATGTAGTCGGCGTTGAGCGTGCGCTGCTCGATCGAGTCGAGGTCGAGGCTCGACACCCACACGTAGGTGAGCACCAGCACGACCGCGACGACGATGAGCGGCATCAGGCGGCGCAGCAGCACGGGCATGCCGCGTCGGGGCGCGGACTGCGTGCGCAGCATCGTGGTCGCGGAGGGCACGACCTGGGGGCCGGTCACGGTCACGCCTCCTCGGCGCGACGCGCGGGGCCTTCGGAGCCCAGCGCTGCCGAGATGGCCGCCTGGTCGATCGAGCCGACGACCGCCCCGGCGCGGGTGACGTTGACGCGCGCGGCGCCGGTCAGCACCAGGGTGTCGAGGGCCTCGCGCAGCGAGGAGTGCTCGTCGACCGTGACGGCCGGGGCTGCGGCATCCGCGGATCCGATTCGCGCGTCCGTCACCGGGATCAGAGCGAGACGCCTCAGGGCGGCCCCCTCGCCGATGAACGATCGTACATAGTCGTTGGCAGGCTCGGCGAGGATGCGCGCCGGAGTGTCGAACTGCTCGATCTGGCTGCGATCGCTCAGCACTGCGATGCGGTCGCCCATGCGGATCGCCTCTTCGAAATCGTGCGTCACGAAGATGATGGTCTTGCCGATGTCGGCCTGAATGCGCAGGAACTCCGCCTGCAGCTTCTCCCGCGTGATCGGGTCGGTCGCACCGAAGGGCTCGTCCATGAGCATGACGGGCGGATCGGCAGCCAGTGCCCGGGCCACTCCGACACGCTGCTGCTGCCCGCCGGAAAGCTGACGGGGGTATCGCTGTGCGAACGTGCCCGGGTCGAGCTGCACGGTGCGCAGGAGCTCGTCCACGCGCTCGGCGATACGGGCTTTGGACCAGCCGAGCAGCTTCGGCACGATCGCGATGTTCTCGGCGATCGTGAAGTGCGGGAACAGGCCGATCTGCTGGATGACGTAGCCGATGTGCCGACGCAGCTCGTTGCCGTCGAGCGACAGCACGTCATCGCCGTTGATCCGGATCGACCCGGAGGTCGGCTCGATGATGCGGTTGATCATCTTCATCGTCGTGGTCTTGCCGCAGCCGCTGGGGCCGACGAACATGATCAGCTCGCCGGGCTCGACACGCATCGAGAAGTCCTCGACGGCGGGCCTCTGCTGACCCGGGTACTGCTTGGTGATGTGGTCGAGGACGATGTCGACGCCGCCCTGCTGCGCCGCGAGGGAGGTGAGAACGCCGGTGTTCGTTGTGATGTCAGGCACGGAGACCCCTTGAGGTGGTGAGGCGGGCGACGAGCACGAGGA
>NZ_LSJW01000105.1:0-210 GCF_001557335.1 Microbacterium sp. CCH5-D1 | reverse complement strand
GATGTGGTCGTAGCGGTGGGGGGCGTAGCCGAGGCGGCCGTTGCGGTGGAGATCGCTGGCCATGATGCCCAGGCCGGAGACGTAGACCTTCTTGAGCAGGTTGCGGGCCATCTGGTCGTTGGGGTTGTCGGTGTCGAGCAGCTGGCGGGCTTCGCGCATGCGCTTCTGCCAGGTGTCGAAGATGCGGCCCTTCTCATGCCACAGGTAGGC
>NZ_LSJW01000104.1:0-354 GCF_001557335.1 Microbacterium sp. CCH5-D1 | reverse complement strand
GTCCTGGCCGGTGAAGAACCGGAAGAGCGCGTTGCGCTGGGCGATCGCGTCGGAGGCGTTGTCGTCGAGCATCAGAAGATCTCCGAGAGGTCGTTCTTACCCTCGTAGGGGCGCGCCTGGCCGGTGAAGTACTTCGCGTGCTCGGAGAGAGCGGCGGAGCCTTCGTACTTGAAGCTGCCGAGCCCGCGGCCGTAGTGCTCGGGCTTGCCGGGCCAGGAGGTCTCGGCGTCGAGGTCGGGGCTGGTGTAGACGAGGGTGTCCTTGCTGATCGCGACGGGCCAGCGGCCGGTGTCGCGGCCGATCTGGAACACGCGGCGCAGGATGTTCGCGCGGGCCTTGGCGATGATGTGGTCG
>NZ_LSJW01000103.1:0-7733 GCF_001557335.1 Microbacterium sp. CCH5-D1 | reverse complement strand
GTGGTGCATGGCCAGGATCGTCCCGAGCGGCGCGGGTTCGGCGAGCACGTCGGCCAGCCACGAGAGCTGGCCCTCATCGAGGTCGCCGTGATGCCAGCCCGGCACACTCGTGTCCAGCGCGATGACCCTCAGGCCGTCGAGGTCCCAGATTCCCGTGACAGGGTCTTCCGTCGGCTCCAGACCGAGCAGCTCGGCGCGCAGTGCAGGGCGTTCGTCATGATTGCCGGCGACCCAGACGACCGGCGTGTCCAGTTGATCGGCCACCGGCTCGACGGCTGCCCGCAGTCGCCGGTACGCCTCGGGCTCCCCCAGGTCGGCGAGGTCGCCCGTCACGACGATCGCAGCCGGGTGCGGATGCACTGCCCGGATCGCCTCCAGCGTGCGGGCGAAGTTCGACTCGACGTCGTAGCGTCCGCCCAGCCGGATCCCCCCGGCGAGGAAATGCGGGTCGCTGACGTGGACGAGCACATGAGATGCGGGCTCGTGCCTGCCGAACACGTAGGGGCTGCCTGTTCCTGCGGACATGAGCCCCAGCCTATGGCCGAGCGTTCACCGAGGAGCGGGATCCGTGCGGTTCGCCGTCGATCAGTGTCCGAGGACCAGGAGCAGGATCCCGCTGACGACGGCGACACCGCACAGCGCGAAACAGGCATAGGCGCCGACCAGTGCGAGGGACTTCTGCCCCTCGGTCAGCGGGCTCTTGCGGGCGGCCTTGGCAGCCTGCTTCTCGGCGCGCCTCAGCTCCTTCTCCGTGATCACCGTGATCGCGTCGGTGAACTCGGCGGGGCTCACGACAGGTGCACGACCGCTGCGGACGAGGAGGCGGAGCCCCAGTGCGTAGAACGTCACGATGGCGGCGGCGCCGATGAGGGCGGCCGCGAACACCTGGAGGAACGCGAACCAGTCGATCGAGACGCTCATTCGGACTCTCCGTTCCGGCCGGCGTCGGGCTTCTGCGTCGTCGACGCGGTCTTCGATGCCTTGGTGGTCGCTTTGGCGTCGGCCTTCTTCTTCGCCTTCGCCGCCGCGTCCTTCTTCGCCTGGGCCTTGGCCTCGGCCTTCGCCTTGTCACGCGCCTCGGCCCGGGCCCGAGCCTCGGCCTTGGCCTGCTCGATGCGCTGCTGACGCCTCGTCGGCGGAGGTGTGTCCGGCAGCTCGATCGCACGGCCCGACTCGGCGACGTCGCTCATGGCGTTCGCCGGCGTCACGGCGTTGCGGCGTGACCGCATGAAGAGTCCGAGGATGATGGCGAGCGCGATGACGGCATCGATCACGACACCCCAGTTGCCGAGCCAGACGACGAGCAGCGCTGCAAGAGCCCCGACGCCTCCTGCCGCGGGGAGCGTCAGCAGCCAGCCGACACCGATACGGCCGGCGGTCCGCCAGCGAACGGTGGAGCCACGACGTCCGAGACCGGAGCCGATGACCGAGCCGGAGGCCACCTGCGTCGTGGAGAGGGCGAAGCCGAGGGCGCTGGAGGCGAGGATGGTGGCTGCGGTCGAGCTCTCCGCAGCGAAACCCTGCGCCGGCTTGACGTCGGTGAGCCCTTTGCCGAGGGTGCGGATGATGCGCCAGCCGCCGAGGTAGGTGCCGAGAGCGATCGTGAACGCACAGGCGATGATGACCCACAGCTCGGGCTCGTGGTGCGCTCCCGACTGCCATCCGATGGTGATCATCGCCAGCGTGATCACACCCATCGTCTTCTGCGCGTCGTTCGTCCCGTGCGCGAGCGCGACGAGGGACGAAGTGAAGATCTGCCCCCACCGGAAGCCATCGCGCCCATCGGGCTTCCCGTCGTAGCGACGGGTGATCGAGTAGGCGATCTTGGTGGCCGCGAATGCGATGAGGCCGGCGGTGACAGGGGCGATCAGAGCCGGGAGCACGATCTTCGAGAGCACCATGCCGAAGTCGATCCCGCTGATGCCCGCGCCGACCATGGTCGCGCCGATCAGTCCGCCGAAGAGGGCGTGGGACGAGCTCGACGGCAGACCGAGCAGCCAGGTCAGCATGTTCCAGGTGATGGCGCCGATCAGTCCGGCGAAGATCAGCGACAGGAACAGGTCGGTCCCCGCGTCTATGATCGCGTCTTCGCGGATGATGCCACCGGAGATCGTCTTGGAGACCTCCGTCGACAGGAAGGCGCCGACGAGGTTGAGGACCGCGGCGAGGAGGACGGCGGTCTTGGGCTTCAGCGCACCTGTGGCGATCGGCGTCGCCATGGCGTTCGCCGTGTCGTGAAAGCCGTTGGTGAAGTCGAAGAAGAGTGCCAGCGCGATGACAAGCACGACGATGAGGGCTGCGGTTTCCACCGTTCGCTTTCGGTCGTTGAGGAAGAAGGAGATGTCGACGTGATCGACGTGACGAACGAAGAGTTCACCGTGGGTTTGACTTCCGTTAACCGGCCCCGGTAGATCCTCCCACCCTCCCCCGTGCCGGTCAACTCGACCTGGGATAGCGTGAGACGGTGACTGATGCCCCCGCCACCGACCGCCGTTCGACGCTCCGCACCCACCACGGCGATACCTTCGATGATCCATACGAATGGCTCCGCGCCAAGGATTCCGCGGAGGTCATCGCCCATCTGGAAGCGGAGAACGCCCACACCGATTCCGAGACCGCACATCTCTCCGCGCTCCGCGAGACGCTGTTCCAGGAGATCAAGGGACGGGTGCAGGAGACGGACCTTTCCGTCCCCACCCGCCGTGGTGACTGGTGGTACTACAGCCGCACCGAAGAGGGCGCGCAGTACGGCATCCACTGCCGCGCGGCCGCCGAGCCCGGCGACTGGACTCACCCGCGCCTCGAACCGGGAGTCCCCGTCCCCGGCGAGGTCGTGCTCCTCGACGGCAACCACGAGGCCGAGGGCCACGAGTTCTTCTCGCTCGGCGCCTTCGACACCTCCGACGATGCGACGAAGCTGCTCTGGTCCACGGACTTCGAGGGCGACGAGCTCTACACGGTGCACGTGCGCGACCTCGCCACCGGCACCACCCTCGACGACGAGATCCCGAACACGGGCGGCGCCTTCTTCACCCCGGACGGCACCGGTGTGCTCTACACGACCCGTGACGAGGCCTGGCGCCCCGATACCCTGTGGCTGCACCGACTCGGCACCCCGGTGTCCGAGGATGTGAAGCTCTTCCACGAACCCGACGAGAAGTTCTGGCTCGGCGCCGGGATCACCCGCAGCCGCCGGTACCTGGTGATCGCCGTGGGATCGAGCATCACGAGCGAGGAGTATCTGGTCGATCTGAACGGCGACCTCACCGCTGAACCGCGTCTCGTCTGGCCCCGACGAGAAGGGGTCGAGTACTCGATCGAGCACGCGGTCGTGGACGGCGATGACCGGTTGCTCGTGCTCCACAACGACGGGGCGCTCGACTTCGAGCTCGTCTCGGTCTCCGCCTCCGATCCGCAGGGCCGACGACGGGTTGTGCTCCCCCACGAGCAGGGACGGCGACTGCTCGGGGTCGAGGCCTTCCGCGACTTCGCCACCGTGGAGTACCGCAGCGAAGGTCTGGAGCGTGTGGGCCTGCTCGACTACGTCACGGATGCGGTCGAGGAACTCGCCTTCGACGAGCCGCTCTACTCGGCGGGCGTGAGCGGAAACCCGGAATGGCACTCGCCGTTCCTCCGCCTCGGGTACACGTCGTTCGTGACGCCCGGAACCGTGTACGACCTCGAACTCGCCACCCGTGAGCTGGTGCTGCGCAAGCAGGTACCCGTGCTGGGTGGCTACGACCCGACGGACTACGGCCAGCGACGCGAATGGGCCACCGCGGCCGACGGCGTGCGCGTGCCGATCTCACTCGTCTGGAAGCGCTCGTTCGGGGAGCCGGGAGCGGAACCGCGCCCTGTGCACCTCTACGGCTACGGATCCTACGAGCACTCGATCGATCCCGGATTCTCGGTCGCGCGTCTCTCCGAGCTGGACCGCGGTGTGATCTTCGCGGTCGCCCATGTGCGCGGAGGCGGCGAGATGGGCAGGCAGTGGTACGAGGACGGGAAGCTCCTCCACAAGCGCAACACCTTCACCGACTTCGTCTCCTGCGGCGAGCATCTGGTCGAGACGGGTGTGACCACTCCGAGCCGGATGGTGGCAGAGGGTGGCAGCGCCGGCGGTCTGCTCATGGGCGCCGTGACGAATCTCGCGCCCGAGCTGTTCGCCGGGATCCTCGCCGGCGTGCCTTTCGTGGACGCCCTGACGACGATCCTCGATCCGTCGCTGCCACTGACCGTGATCGAGTGGGACGAGTGGGGCGACCCGCTTCACGACAAGGATGTCTATGCCTACATGAAGTCGTACAGCCCGTACGAGAACGTCCGCGACGGCGTCCGGTATCCGCGGATCCTCGCGGTCACCTCGCTGAACGACACCCGGGTGCTCTACGTGGAGCCGGCGAAGTGGGTTGCCCGTCTGCGCGAGGCCGGGGCCACCGACGTGCTGCTCAAGTGCGAGATGGTCGCGGGGCACGGCGGCGTGAGCGGACGCTACAACTCCTGGAAGGAGCGGGCGTTCGAGCTCGCCTGGCTCCTCGACACTCTCGGCCTCGCCGAGGTGTGACACCGGACTGTCCTCGCGTTCGCGCCTGAACGAACGCGAGGACAGGCCTGCGTGAGTGCGAGCCGGCCTGCGAGCGCGAGGACAGGCGATCACGCAGGAACAGGCAGGTTTCGACTCAAGCGGCCTGTTCCGGCGCGGTGGCCCGTCGCCGCGTCGTCCCGAGAATGCGGGTCGAGGATGATTCCGCGAGGTGGCCCGAACCGGCGCGCGCTGCAGACGGGACCCGGGCTCAACCGAAGAGTGCAGCCGCCTCGTCGTAGCGGTAGCGGGGAACCGTGTTCAGCTCACCGAGCGCGTCGGCGAACGGCACACGCACGATGTCGGTGCCCTGCATCGCGACCATCTGACCCCATGCACCGTCGACGATCGCGTCAGCCGCGTGCAGTCCGAGCCGCGTCGCGAGCACGCGGTCGAAAGCAGAGGGCGATCCACCACGCTGGATGTGTCCGAGGATCGTCGCCCGCGTCTCGATCCCGGTGATGCGCTCGATCTCAGGGGCGAGCTGGTCTCCGATACCGCCGAGGCGCGGGCGATTGAACGCGTCGAGCCCCTTGTCGCTGTATGCCTCGTCCATGCCGAGCAGCTTGAAGCCCTCCGAGACGACGACCAGTGGTGCACGTCCGCGATCATGTGCACTGGTCACGAGCTCCGTGATGTCATCGATGGACATCGGCACCTCGGGGATGCAGATCACGTGAGCGCCTGCGGCCATGCCGGCATGCAGCGCGATCCAGCCGACGTGCCGGCCCATGACCTCTGCGACCATGCAGCGCTGGTGCGAGTCGCCGGTCGTGCGCAAGCGGTCCATGGCGTCCGTGGCGATGTTGACCGCGGTGTCGAAGCCGAACGAGTAGTCCGTCGCCTGCAGGTCGTTGTCGATCGTCTTGGGGACGCCGATGACCTTGATCCCGTCCTTCGCGAGACGGTCGGCCGCGGCGAGTGTGCCCTCGCCGCCGATCGCGATGATGCCGTCGATCTTGTGCCCGTAGAGAGTCTTGGCGATGTTCTCGGCTCCCCCGCGCTCGCCCTCGTAGGGGTTGGTGCGGCTGGTGCCCAGGATGGTGCCGCCGACCTTCGACAAGCCCTTCACCTCGTGTCGGGTCAACGGCATGAAGTCACCGTCGACCAGGCCACGCCATCCATCTCTGATGCCGACGAACTCCAGGTCGTACGTGGTGGTGCCCTTGAGCACGATGCCGCGGATGACCGCGTTGAGGCCGGGGCAGTCGCCGCCGCTCGTCAGGATGCCGATCTTCATGCTGGTGCCTTCAGACGTTCGGGAGATGGGGGGAAAAGGCGACGCTGCCTTCGATCGACCCTAGCGCCCCGGCACGTCCGGGCGCCATTCGGGAGCGACGAAAAACGTCGATCTTGACGGCCGGATTCTCCGAAATCGATGAACTTCCCGATCGCCGGCGATCTGACCCTCCGCAGCGCGTTAAGAACAGTGGTTCTTGACGCTCAGATCTCGCCGAGCGCCTGACGCAGCAGATGCATGAGTGCCGCCAGCTGCACCGGTTCGGCCGCCGACTCGTCGACCGCTTCCCCATCGAGCGCGCGAGCCGCGAGCCCCTGCTTCTGGTCGATCAACTCCGCGATCTTGGTGTCGATCGTGTGCGCGGCGATGATCCGCCATGCAGTGACCGGCTCATCTTGGCCGATCCGATGCACGCGGTCGATCGCCTGCGTCTGCTCGGCAGCCGTCCAGGACAGCTCGGCGAGGACCACGTTCGACGCGGCCTGCAGGTTGAGACCGACGCCCGCCGCGGTGAGCGAGCAGACGGCGATGCCGACCTCGGGGTCGCCGTTGAAGTCGTCGATCGCCTGCTGCCGGACCGCGGTGGTCTGGTCTCCACGGATCGACACCGAGCGGATGCCCGCGGCGGCGAAGTGCGCCTCCGCCTGGTCCATGACGTCGATGTGCTTCGCGAAGAAGACGACCTTGCCCACCGAGCGCTGGAGCTGTGCGGCGTAGTCCGCTGCGAGCGGAGCCTTCGCCTGACCGATACGGCGCACCATGGTGAAGACGTTGTCTCCGCCTGTGCCAGCGGCCTTCGACTCCTCGAGCTCGTTCTGAGCGACCAGCCGGACGATGTCGTCGTCGATCTCGCCGGGGGCGAGGCCGCGATCTCCCCGCGCCTCGATGATGCGACGGTAGCGAGCGGCGAGCCGCTCCCCCAGCTCGCGTTCGGCCTGGCGGATGCTGCGTCCGAACTCGTCGTCGAGCTGGACCGGCAGATCGGCGATGAGCTTGTCCGGAAGGTCCGCCGCCACGTCCTTCTTCTTGCGACGGACGATGCCCATCGAGATGACGGCGTCGCGCGCTTCCGGGTAGAAGGCCTTGTCTGCCGGCGTGAAGCCCGTCGCGTCGAGCTTCTCCATGAGCTCAGGGCCCGGCTTCTCACCGGTCGTCCACCCAAGGAAACGCCAGATCGCATCGAAGTCCTCGACATCGTTGATCAACGGCGTGCCGGTGAGGGCGAGCATCAGAGGGTTGTGACCCGGAGTGCGCTCGCGCACCTGAGCGGCCAGCGACAGCACGTTCTGCGACCGCTGCGACGAGAGGTTCTTGATGAAGTGGGCCTCGTCGACGACCATGCCTCGCAGGCCGATCGACGCGAGCCACGACATGTGCCGGTCCAGGATCTCGTAGTTGACGATGAAGACGTCGGCGAAGGCGTCGATGTCGTCGCCGTCTCCCTGGATGACCGTCGCACGACGCTGCGGCGTCCACCGCTCGACCTCGCGTGCCCAGTTCATCTTCACGACGTTGGGCACCACGACCAGGAGCGGGTATGCACCGGCGACGGAGGCTGCGAGCACGGACTGCGCGGTCTTGCCGAGACCCGGCTCGTCCGCCAGCAGGAAGCTGCGGTGCCCGGCCTTCACGGCTTCGAGGAACCGCGACTGGTGCACCATGACCTCGAGGCCCTTGGGCGAGATGTGGTCGAACTCGGGTGCAGGCGGCAGCTCCATCGACGCCGCAGCGCCGCCGGCCCCTGTCTCGAACGCCTTGTAGAGCGGACCCATGAGCTCCCAGCCGTCCAGACGACGGCGCGGGGTGGCGGCCGGACGCGGCGTGAGGTCGGGAGCCAGGAACGGGTTGGCCAGTTGCCGCGCCTCGACCGAGGGCGGGGTCACCTGTCGCTCGGCGATCGCGGCGGGAACC
>NZ_LSJW01000102.1:0-372 GCF_001557335.1 Microbacterium sp. CCH5-D1 | reverse complement strand
GCACGGGCATGGCGGTGATTCCCGTTCCGCCTCCCTCCGACATGAGTGTCGGCAGGCTGGGAAGCGGGCTGAGGTTGGCGATCTCGTCCAAGGCCAGCAGCAGGGGCGGGTCGAGGCGTGCGCCAGGTGAGCGTGCCGCTACGCGGCGGGCTGCCTCGACGAGGTCTTCCACGAACGCCGCCACGAGCGCGGCACTCGCGCCCGCGCCCGCGCCGGTGGCGAGCAGGTAGAGGGTGCCGCGCGAGAGGATGAACTTCTCCGGGTCGAAGTCTTCGCCCGCGCCAGGTGAGACCGCATCGAGCACGCGCGGGTCGGCCAGGGCGCTCAGCGACAGTGACACGCCCTGCCAGATGGAGTCGCGCGTCCTCGGGT
>NZ_LSJW01000101.1:0-1201 GCF_001557335.1 Microbacterium sp. CCH5-D1 | reverse complement strand
CAACGGGGTCATCGTGGTGACCGGCCTCCCCCGCGACGAGATCCAGAACCAGCTCACGCAGCTCCTCACGGTGATCGCGCTCGCCACGATCGGCGGCCTGATCCTGCTGGCCCTCACCACGGCGATCACGATCCGCGTGAGCCTGCGCCCGCTGCGCGCCGTCGCGACCACCGCGACCAGGGTCGCCAACCAGCAGCTCGATCGCGGCGAGGTGACCATCACGGAGCGCGTCCCCGCCTCCGAGGCCGATCCGCGCACCGAGACCGGGCTGGTCGGGGCGTCGTTGAACAAGCTCCTCGATCACGTGAACACCTCGCTCGCGTCCCGGCAGAAGAACGAGGAGCGGATGCGGCGGTTCGTCGCCGATGCCAGCCACGAGCTGCGCACACCGCTCGCCTCGATCCGCGGCTACTCCGAGCTCTCGCTGCGAGCTCTCCGCCAGACGAAGGAACCGTCCGAGCGACCGGAGGTCATCGAGAGCACCACCTCTTCGCTCGAGCGCATCCAGGCGCAGTCGCTGCGGATGACCAGGCTCGTCGAGGACCTGCTGCTGCTCGCCCGCCTCGACGAAGGCCGGGAGCTCGTCTACGGCACGGTCGACCTCACCCAGCTGGCGCTGGAAGGGCTGTCGGATGCGCGCCCCACGGCCGTGGACCACCACTGGAAGATCGACGTGCCCGACGAGCCCGTCACGATCCTGGGAGATGCGGGACGCATGCACCAGGTCGTGGCCAACCTGCTCGCGAACGCCCGCACGCACACGCCGGCCGGCACGACGGTGACACTGAGCGTCGCGCAGGAGGGCGATGAGGCGGTGCTGCGCGTGCACGACGACGGTCCGGGGATCGATCCGGCCATCCGAGACGAGCTGTTCGCCCGCTTCGCCCGCGGAGACAGCTCCCGTGCGCGCCAGACCGGCGGGACGGGGCTCGGCCTCGCGATCGTGAAGGCCATCGTCGAGGGCCACCACGGCTCCATCACGGTGGACAGCGAGCCAGGGAACACCACCTTCAGCGTCCGCATCCCGACGAATCCGGCGGCCTCCCCCGACACCGCCGCTACGGACGCCTGACCCGCAGCACAGCGCCCGCCACGAGCACAGCGCCCACCACCATACTGAGCCCGCCACGACACTGAGCCCGCCACGACACTGAGCCCGCCACGATGCTGAGCCGCGCGAGAGAGGACTTCCTGCGCCGGC
>NZ_LSJW01000100.1:0-34975 GCF_001557335.1 Microbacterium sp. CCH5-D1 | reverse complement strand
GGGGCGGGAGGAGCGCATCGATGCCGCGCTCGAAATCGCGGCATTGGATCCGCCTCTGATCGTCGCCGGCGATGCCCTCGAGGAGATCGATGCGCTCGCCGCGGCGGCGCCGAGCGGGGCGACCCTGGTCGTCACCACGCCGGGTGTGCTGGTCCATATCCCGAGGGCCCGGAGGGAGGCGCTGGTCGCGCGCATCTCCGCTCTGGACGCCCGGTGGGTCACGATCGATCCGCCCGGTGCCCTCGATGTCTGGGAGCCGCCGGTCGAGGGCGACGACTGGCCGGGATTCGTGGTGGCGCTCGACGGACGGGTGCGCGCGGCCGCAGATCCGCTCGGGGGCTGGTGGGAGTGGCGAACGGCTTCGCTGTCTGATGCGTCCTAACCTGGACTCATGCTCGGAGATCTCACGGAGCGCGACCGCGCGATCCTCGCCCTGGAGGTCGCTTGGCCACGCCATGGATCGGCCAAGGAAGAGGTCATCCGAGCTCAGCTCGGGATGAGCGCCGCCCGGTACTACCAGCTCCTCGGACGCCTGATCGAGTCGGAGGCCGCCCTGGAGTACGACCCCATGCTGGTGCGGAGATTGCGCCGGATCAGGGATTCACGCGCCAGGCAGAGGTCGGCTCGGATACCGGGCTTCGTCGGCTGAAGCGACTCGAGGAAGGCTCTCGGAACGAGCAGTGCCGCGCCGGAGAACGGATTGCCAGGAAGGTGCCGCTAGCATCGAGGGGTGTCCAAGCCCTCCCGCGATCGCTTCGATGACGTTCCCCGTTCCACCGGACGGGTGGGAGCGCATCGCGCCGAAGCTCCGGGGATGAACGGCTGGGTCGTGCTGCTGTGGTCCTTCGTCGCCGCTCTGGTGCTCATCATCGCCGGCATCTTCGGATCGCTCGTGGTCATGGGACGCATCTCCCTCTTCCCCGAGGCCGCTCCCAGCGCCGTTCCCACCCCGGTGGAGACGGGCGTGGTGGACACCTCCATCTCCGTGATGATCCTCAACGGCACGCCGGAGGAAGGGCTCGACACCCAGATGCGCGACCTGCTCATCAACAACGGATGGGCGTCGGAGAACGTCTTCGCCGGTGACAGCTCCAGCCAGGACTTCGCCACCACGACCGTGTTCTACGTCAACGACGAGGACGAACTCGCGGCGATCGGACTGGCGAACGTGCTCGGTGGAGCGGCCGTGCAGCAGAGCGACTACTACTCGGGTCAGACCGAGGAGGGCAACAAGCAGTTCACAGTGGTCATCGGCCTCGATCGATCGAGCTCGGCCGGCGAGACGCCCACCCCCTGACCTCGGCCGGTGCCGTACCTCCGGCGGCTTGCACTCGAAGGTGTCGAGTGCCAGAATGGCGTTAGCACTCTCTCACTCTGAGTGCTAAACCCAACGTCTACGTCCAGGAGGGACGAAAAAACTCATGGCAAAGATCATTGCTTTCGATGAGGAGGCCCGCCGCGGCCTCGAGCGCGGCCTGAACATCCTCGCCGACGCGGTCAAGGTCACCCTCGGCCCGCGCGGCCGCAACGTCGTTCTCGAGAAGAAGTGGGGCGCCCCCACCATCACGAACGACGGCGTCTCCATCGCCAAGGAGATCGAGCTGGACGACCCGTACGAGAAGATCGGTGCGGAGCTCGTCAAGGAGGTCGCCAAGAAGACCGACGACGTCGCGGGTGACGGCACCACGACCGCCACGGTCCTCGCTCAGGCGCTGGTCCGCGAGGGTCTGCGCAACGTCGCAGCCGGCGCCGACCCCATCTCGCTCAAGCGCGGCATCGAGAAGGCCGTCGCTGCGATCACCGAGGAGCTGCTCGCCAGCGCCAAGGAGATCGACTCGAAGGAGCAGATCGCCGCCACGGCTTCGATCTCCGCCGCTGACCCCGCCATCGGCGAACTGATCGCCGAGGCGATCGACAAGGTCGGCAAGGAGGGCGTCGTCACCGTCGAGGAGTCGCAGACGTTCGGTACCGAGCTCGAGCTCACCGAGGGCATGCGCTTCGACAAGGGCTACCTGAACCCCTACTTCGTCACGGACCCGGAGCGCCAGGAAGCGGTCTTCGAGGACCCGTACATCCTCATCGCGAACCAGAAGGTCTCCAACATCAAGGACCTGCTGCCGATCGTCGACAAGGTGATCCAGGACGGCAAGGAGCTCGTCATCATCGCCGAGGACGTCGAGGGCGAGGCTCTCGCGACGCTCGTGCTGAACAAGCTCAAGGGCATCTTCAAGTCGGTCGCCGTCAAGGCTCCGGGCTTCGGCGACCGCCGCAAGGCGCAGCTGCAGGACATCGCGATCCTCACGGGCGGCCAGGTCATCACCGAAGAGGTGGGCCTCAAGCTCGAGAACGCCACGCTCGACCTGCTGGGTCGTGCGCGCAAGGTCATCGTCACCAAGGACGAGACCACGATCGTCGAAGGTGCGGGCGAGGCCGACCAGATCGAGGGTCGTGTCACGCAGATCCGTCGCGAGATCGAGAACACCGACAGCGACTACGACCGTGAGAAGCTCCAGGAGCGCCTGGCGAAGCTCGCCGGTGGCGTGGCGGTCATCAAGGCCGGTGCCGCGACCGAGGTCGAGCTCAAGGAGCGCAAGCACCGCATCGAGGACGCCGTCCGCAACGCGAAGGCAGCCGTCGAGGAGGGCATCGTCCCCGGTGGTGGCGTCGCGCTCATCCAGTCGGGCACCAAGGCCCTCGACGCTCTCTCGCTCTCGGGCGACGAGGCGACGGGCGCGAACATCGTCCGCGTCGCGATCGAGGCTCCGCTGAAGCAGATCGCCATGAACGCCGGGCTCGAGCCGGGCGTCGTCGCGAACAAGGTGTCCGAGCTCCCCGCGGGCCAGGGCCTCAACGCAGCCACGGGCGAGTATGTCGACATGTTCGCCGCCGGCATCATCGACCCGGCCAAGGTGACCCGCTCCGCGCTGCAGAACGCAGCGTCGATCGCGGCTCTGTTCCTCACCACCGAGGCCGTCGTCGCCGACAAGCCGGAGAAGACTCCTGCTCCGATGGGCGACCCGTCGGGTGGCATGGACTTCTGATCCTGCACTCATGACAGAACGCCCCCGGCTTCGGCCGGGGGCGTTCTGCGTTCACGGCGCGTGTCAGCGGAAGAGGCTGGCGGAGTACTGATCGGCGTCCGCGTACTGGGTGGCGACGGAGCCGAGCGAGGTGCCGATCGATTCGAGGACCTGTTCCACGTGGATCTGTGCGCCCTGCCACTGCTCAGCGCAGTTCTGAAAGGCGTTGGACGCGGTGCCCGACCAGGTCGACTGCAGCTGCCGGAGCTGAGACATCAGGGTCGCAGACTCGCTCTGGAGGCGCTCGATGGTGGCGCGTGTCGCACCGTGAGCGGCGTGGACGGCTTCGGTGTCGACGGTGAAGACAGACATGGGAACTCCTTCTCGTAGGGGTTCCGAGGCTAGACGGGGCTCGGCCAGATGAAGACGCACCAGGGGGCCGGGAACCGCGTCCTGTGCGCAACCCGGGGAACGCGACCCTCCGTGCAGTGACGTCAGGGGAGGTCGACGCGATCGAGTGGCTGCGTGTCTTCCAGGAGGTGCGCAGGCGTTGCCCGTGCCGGCGCGAGCGGAAGCGTCACGGTGAACGTCGCGCCGCCGCCCGGGGTCTCCGACACGTCGACACCACCGTGAAGCGCCTTCAGGATGGACGCGACGATCGCGAGTCCGAGGCCGGAGCCGCCGGTCTCCCGCGCGCGTGAGGTGTCGGCCCGCCAGAAGCGCTCGAAGATCTGCTCCCGGATCTGCGGCGGGATGCCTTCGCCGTGGTCGACGATCGCGATGCTCGCTGTGCCCGCGGCACGGTCGGAGTCGACGACGATCTCGATGGGGCCGTCCTCAGGGGAGAACCGACGCGCGTTGCCCAACAGGTTCGTCACCACCTGGCGCACCTTGTTCTCTTCGCCGAGCACGATCGGGGGAGTGCGCACAGGGAGGTCCGGAACCTCGGTGAAGTCGATCACCGGAGCCTTCTCCTGCTGACGGGACCGGCGGCGAAGCCGGGAGAGCGTGGCGCGGGAAAGCCCGCGGGGGGTCGGCTGCTCGAGAGGTTGAAGGGGCGGGATCTCATGCAGGGGGATCACGGTCTTGCTGTCGGCCGTCCGGTCGATCACCGTGACGGTCCTACCGGGGGCAGCGGCACGGAGGTCGAGCGCTGCATCCCGCGCGATCGGGCGGAGATCGAGCGGCACGATCTCGGGCTCGCGCTCCTCATCCAGCCGCGCGAGCGCAAGCAGGTCCTCCACCAGGACGCCCATCCTGATGGCCTCCTTCTCGATGCGCTCCATGGCCCGAGCGGTGTCCTCCTCGCCCTTGATGGCACCCATCCGGTAGAGCTCCGCGTAGCCCCGCACGCTCACCAGCGGGGTGCGCAGCTCGTGGCTCGCATCCCCGATGAATCGCCGCATGTGCTGTACGGTGCGGTCCCGTTGCGCGAGTGAGGCGTCGACACGGTCGAGCATCGTGTTGATGGCGGTGTTGAGGCGACCGACCTCCGTCGTCGGTTCGAGGTCGGTCAGCCGCTGACGGAAGTCGCCGGCGGCGATCGACATGGCCGTGGCCTCGACCTGACCCAGACGGCGGAACGTGAGCGTGACGAGCCCGCGGGTGAGGAGCGCGGCGATCAGGATGGTGATCAGGGCGATCGTGATGTAGATGCCGAAGTACTGACTGATGATGCGATCGGCGGGCGCGAGGGGGAGGGCCACCAGCTGGATGCGCAGGACCCCGCCCTCCGAAGGGACGACGGCGACCGCGGCGTGGAACAGCTCCCCGTCGGCTCCGGTCATCTCGAGCGGGATCTGATCCGTGTTGGCCGTCGCCTTGGCGAGCGAATACTTGGACGGGAAGAGGGGAGCCTGGCCCGAGGTGCCGCGAGCGGTCGCACGCAGTTCGCCCGTCGCATCGTAGATCGCGAAGGAGAAGTCGCGCGGCTGCTCGTCGCGCGGGCTGTACGTGGTGACGCCGTCGACCGTCACCGAGTCGAAGTAGCGCTCGACCAGATCGCTCGACACCAGAGCGGGCAGCTGCGCGTCGATGTTCGCGACCAGGGCGTTGCGCAGGATCGGCACGGTGCCGATGCCGGCGATGAGCAGTCCGAGCGCGAGCACCGCGACGGTGACGCCGGTGACCTTCGCGCGAAGACTGATGCGCCGCCACCAGCTGGTGACCGCATCGTGCTTGTGCGCCATGCGGTCCTCCTCGGTGCGGCGACACCACCGTGAGACGGTGGCGGTGATGGTGCGGTGGTCGTCAGACCGTCTTGCCGACCTTCAGCATGTATCCGAAGCCGCGCTTGGTCTGGATGAGCGACTCCTCGGTGTGCGGATCGATCTTGCGGCGCAGGTACGAGATGTAGCTCTCCACGATGCCGGCGTCGCCGTTGAAGTCGTACTCCCACACGTGGTCGAGGATCTGCGCCTTCGACAGCACGCGGTTCGGGTTGAGCATCAGGTAGCGGAGCAGCTTGAACTCGGTCGGGCTCAACTCGATCGGTTCCTTGCCGACGTGGACGTCGTGCGTGTCCTGGTCCATGGACAGCTCGCCGGCGCGGATGATCGACTCCTCGTCGGCCTGCATCGTGCGGCGGAGGATAGCCTGTGCCCTGGCCACGATCTCGTCGAGGCTGAAGGGCTTCGTGACATAGTCGTCCCCGCCCGCGTTGAGACCCTCGATCTTGTCGTCGGTGCCGTCCTTGGCGGTCAGGAACAGGATCGGCGCGGTGAACCCGGCACCACGGAGACGCTTCGTCACGCTGAAGCCGTTCATGTCGGGCAGCATGACGTCCAGGATGATCAGGTCCGGCTCCTCTTCGAGGACGGCCGAGATCGTCGCGGCGCCGTTGGCGACCGTCTTCACCTGGAATCCGGCGAAGCTGAGACCCGTGGAGAGCAGGTCACGGATGTTGGGTTCGTCGTCGACGACCAGGATGCGCGGAGCAGTCATGTCCCCATTATGGTGACTCCGGCCATGTGGATGCTGACTATTGTGCGGAACGGCGTCGACTCGCGCGTTCGCGCCGGCCTTCGTGAGCCGTGTATCGGCATCGGGGAACGGGATCGTCCCGCGGTCGGATGCGTCGCATAGCCGGACCCGGGAGGATCGAGGTATGAGCTCTCACGAGGACGACGTCGCCGCCCCCGAAACTCCCGCCGCACGGGCCGATCGCCCCGACGGGGAGGAACTCGCATACCATCGGCTGGCACACCTGCGGCCACGGTATCGCTGGTGGCGCATGCTGCTCACGGGGCTCGTCGGCATCGCTCTCTATGTCGTGATCCTGCTGATCGTGATCGTGCCTCTCGCGATCATGTCGATGTTCATCCCCGGGTGGCGCGTCGAATCAGAGGTGCTCCTCAGCACCACGCAGTTCTTCGATCTCGATCGGCCCTGGCTGCTCGTCGCGCTGGTTCTTCCCCTGATCCTGATGATCCCGGCGCTGCTGCTGGCGTCACGCCTCATCGAAGGGCGCGGGGTGGGACTGCTGTCCTCCGTGACCGGGCGCCTTCGCATGGCATGGCTCGGGAAGAGCCTGCTGCTGGCCCTGGCGGTGTTCCTCGTCTATTTCGCCGTCGTGTTGGGCTGGTCGGCGCTGAGCGGCGACGCGGTGACCGCCGACTTCTCCCACCTCCGGCTGTGGACGATGGTGCTGCTGGTCCTGCTGCTGATCCCGTTGCAGGCTGCCGCCGAAGAGTATGTCTTCCGCGGGTACCTGATGCAGTTGGTCGGTGGCTGGCTACGCCATCCTGCCTTCGCCATCCTCCTGCCCGTGCCGATCTTCGTCCTCGGTCATGGGTACGACGTGTGGGGTGCGGCCAGCGTCGGGATGTTCGCGATCGTCGCCGCATGGCTGACCTGGCGAACGGGGGGCCTCGAGGCGGCGATCTCGCTGCACATCGTGAATAACGTGCTCATCTTCCTGCTCGGCTCCGTCACGCTCGTCGATGCCAACGCGACCTCGGGAACGGCTGTCGATCTGTTCGCCTCGGCACTCGCGATGGTGATCTACGCCGTGCTCGCCGACCGATGGGCTGCGCGACTCGGGATCGCGCGGACAGCGTGGCGCACGACTCCGGTGCGCGCGTCAGAGACCCATCAGCCGTCAGGGACCCATCAGCCGTCGGGGACCCACCAGCTGGGTGCGGTGCTCCACGGACGCGTCGCACGCGGGTGACAGGGGAGCGTCAGGCGGCGATCGCGTCGGAGTCCATGATCGTGTAGCTGTACCCCTGCTCGGCGAGGAAGCGCTGACGGTTCTGGGCGTAGTCCTGGTCGATCGTGTCGCGGGCCACGAGGGTGTAGAAACTCGCGGTGTGCCCCGACTGCTTCGGACGCAGCAGACGGCCCAGACGCTGGGCCTCCTCCTGGCGCGATCCGAACGATCCGGACACCTGGATGGCGACCGAGGCCTCTGGCAGGTCGATCGAGAAGTTCGCGACCTTGGAGACCACGAGCAGCGAGATGTCACCCTCCCGGAACGCGCGGTACAGCTCTTCGCGCTCATCGACCGGGGTCGCACCCGTGATCTGCGGGGCGTTCAACGCCTCGGACAGCGATTCGAGCTGGTCGAGGTACTGCCCGATCACGAGGATGCGCTCACCCTCGTGCTTGGCGATGAGCTCGCGCACGGCTGCGACCTTCGCCGGCGCGGAGGCCGCCAGGCGATAGCGCTCGTCGTCGGTCGCGGCGGCGTACTCCAGACGGTCGCTCGGCGGCAGGTCGACCCGCACCTCGTAGCAGGCGGCGGGCGAGATGAAGCCCTGCGCCTCGATCTGCTTCCAGGGGGCGTCGAAGCGCTTCGGCCCGATCAGGCTGAACACATCGCCTTCGCGACCGTCTTCACGCACCAGGGTGGCGGTGAGGCCGATGCGACGACGCGCCTGCAGGTCGGCGGTGAGCTTGAACACGGGGGCGGGAAGGAGGTGGACCTCGTCGTACACGATGAGGCCCCAGTCGAGGGCGTCGAGCAGTGCGAGGTGCGCGTACTCGCCCTTCCGCTTCGCCGTGAGGATCTGATAGGTGGCGATCGTGACGGGCTTGACCTCCTTGGCCTGCCCGGAGTACTCGCCGATCTCCTCGGGGGTGAGGCTGGTGCGCTTGAGCAGCTCGTCGCGCCACTGCCGTGCCGAGACGGTGTTCGTCACGAGGATGAGGGTCGTCGTCTTGGTCGCTGCCATCGCTCCGGCACCGACGATCGTCTTGCCGGCGCCGCAGGGGAGCACGACCACGCCCGAGCCGTCCTTCGAGAACGCGTCGACGGCATCCTGTTGGTAGGGGCGGATGTGCCAGCCGTCCTCGGCGAGGTCGATCTCGTGGGGAGTTCCCGGGGTGTAGCCCGCCAGGTCTTCCGCCGGCCAGCCGATCTTCAGAAGCTCCTGCTTGATCTGGCCGCGTGCCCATGCGTCGATGACGAAGGTCTCGGGGGTCGGGTGCCCGATGAGAAGGGGCTGGATGCGCTTGTTGTTCGCGACCTGTGCCAGCACGGCGGGATCGGAGGAGCGCAGGATCAGGGTGCCCTCGTCGTCGCGCTCGATCACCAGCCGGCCGTAGCGGTTCACCGTCTCCCGCAGGTCGACCGCGACGGACGGCGGGACCGGGAAGCGGGACCAGCGATCGAGCGTCTCGAGCATGTCCTCTGCGGTGTGCCCTGCGGCGCGGGCGTTCCACAGACCGAGCCGCGTGATGCGGTAGGTGTGGATGTGCTCGGGAGCGCGCTCCAGCTCGGCGAAGATCGCCAGTTCGTGGCGGGCGCTCTCGGCATCGGCGTGGGCGACTTCGAGCAGCACTGTGCGATCGCTCTGGACGATCAAGGGGCCATCAGACATAGCTGACCAGTTTAGCGGTCGCCCGATGCGCAGGGCCTCATGGGGCGACGATCGTCGCTGTGAGGATGCTCGAAACCGGCAGCGTGCGTTCGACGTCCGCTGCGCGGTCTCGTCCACGGAGTCTGCCTCCACCGAGGCCCGTCGCCTCCAGGAGCAGGTCCGTGGTCGACCCGTCCGGCATCCCGACGGTGACCTTGAGGACGGACTTCGCCCGCACCGCAGCTTCGAGTTCGCGATCGAGCCATGCCGCATCGGCGTCAGGCCCCTGGTGTGAGCGCAGGCGCGCGATCAGAGGAGCCAGTCCGGAGGAGTCGTCGGTCGACGCCGGAGCCGGCGGTGCTGGGTGTCGTTCTCTGACCAGGAGAGCGCCGTCGGAGCCGACGAGCGTCGCCGGGTATCGCGCATCGGTGAGCGCCCAGTACACGGTGTCGCGACCGACGCGGGTCGTCAACGAGTCGACGTGCGCAGTGAGACCGAGCGGGCGCAGCGTCTGATCGACGGTCATCGCCTGGAGGAGATGGCTGTCGGCGCTCTCGATGCGCGTGCGGCCTGTCTCGTCGTCGGTCGAGACGCGGACCAGGCCGTGTCGCTGGGCGGTCTGGGTGAGGAGGTAGCTGAGGGGCTGCGGGATGCCCGTGAGCGAGACGGAGGAGAGGAAATCGAGGATCGACTGCTCCGTCTCGCCGACGACGAAGGCGTGCGCCACGGATTCGGCGGTGAAGCGGTAGGACGATGCCTGCGCGGCGGACTCGCGGACGGCGATGGTGCGCAAGCGCACGTCGAGCGCGGGCTCCAGCGGGCCGGGTGCGATCGCCGTCAGATCGTTCTGCAGGAAGATGCGATCGACCTCGGCGGGCAGCAGGGCCACGAGTGCGCCGGCATCCGCGGGACCTCCGCTTCGCAGGCTCACCGCCCACTCCGGTTCGGTCCCATCCTCCGCGATCAGTCCGAGAAGCGCTGCCGCCTCCTGCATACCCCGAGAACGATCGGGCCACGCGGGGTCCCACGGATGGGCGAGAGGCCACAGCTGAGGGGGGATCCAGCCACCGGTCTGGGAACGGACGCCGCGGGGGAGAGCGTCGCGGAACGCCGTCGCGAGGACGATCCAACGATCCGCCGCGGACGAGCGCAGCCAGCTCTCTGCGGAGAGGCTCGACCGCAGCCGCCGGTCGGTCGACACGGCGAGGCCCGCCTGGAGGGCGATCGCCGCGAGAGCGTCGACGATCTCCGCGGGCACTCCGGCCTCGGCGAGCTGGCGCTTCTCGCCGGCGCTCACACCGCCGCCGGTCAGGAGGGCGAAGGGACTCTCCCGCGCGATCAGCAGCACGTCGGCGAGCACGGCGACCGTCGTGAAGGCGCGCTCGGCGGCATGGGCTGCCGCGGATGCAGATGCAGGAGCGACGGTGGGGGCCGGGGTCGTCGGAGGGGCTGAGCGGCCTGCGAGGGCGGCCGTGACCGGCGGATACGGCGACCCATCGGGCCGCAGCAGCGCGAGTGCTGTCAGCGCCTCTCGTTCGGGCCCGGCGTCCCCTCCGGAAGCCGCCGTGAGGAGCGCGGTCGCCTCGGTCGCGGTCAGCGACGGGAGGACGCGGGAGATCGAAGCGGGGTCCAGGAGCGCTTCCGCGGCATCGAAGAAGTCCTGCCACGGGGCGTCAGAGCGCACCCCACGCGCGGCGAGGAGTCTGCAGAGCTCATCGTCGCTCGCCGCAGCCAGCCAATCCGCCAGCGGTCGCGCGTGAGTGCTCATGGCCGATGCCTCATGAACGCGAAGACGCGCGGCCCTTCCGGATGAAGCTCATCGTGAGGAGCGCGATGATCATGAGGAAAGCGACGGGCAGGCCCCAGTAGGGGATCGCCGCGACGATCGGCCAGAGGCCCTCGCCGAACGCGGTCTGATCCATCCCGAGCGCGGTCCCGATGATGATCGCGAAGAAACAGACCACCGATGCTGCCGCGATTCCGAGCGCGGTGAACGCCAGGATGCGATCCAGCCGCCGGATGGGAACCTCCGGTTCGGAATTCTTCGTGCTCATCCGCACCAGCCTACTCGCACCGCGGCCTTCGGCTTCGCGCGCGTCGTGACCGGTAGGCTGGGGGCACGCGCATGAGCGCGCCCACTGTTCTGCACGACGATCCCAGCGAGGTTCTCCCATGCCCACCGGCAAGGTCAGGTTCTACGACGAAGACAAGGGTTTCGGCTTCATCGCCAGCGATGACGGCCAGGATGTCTTCCTGCACGCCTCCGCGATGCCGGCCGGCACCGCGGTGAAGGCCGGTGCGCGCGTGGAGTTCGGCGTGGCCGACGGCAAGCGCGGGCTGCAGGCACTGTCGGTGCGCGTGCTCGAGGCGCCTCCGAGCCTCTCCAAGGCCAAGCGCAAGCCGGCCGACGACATGGCGATCATCGTCGAGGACCTCGTGAAGCTCCTCGACGGCATCGGCGGAGACCTCCGCCGCGGTCGCTACCCCTCCTCCGGTCAGGGCCGCAAGATCGCGGCCGTCCTGCGTAAGGTCGCTGATGACCTCGAAGCCTGACGCCGACGCGCGTCTCTTGGACGCCCACGATCTCGCGCTCGCCGCGCTGGCCGAGATCACCCCGGCGTCCACCGTCGGCCCCGCCGCCGGATACCTCGCGGAGGAGGACGGGTCGGTCTCGTTGCGCTTCGAGAACCGGCTCGCCGGCTACCCGGGGTGGTACTGGACGGTGACCGTCGCCCGCGTCGAGGATGAGGAGCCGACGGTGCTTGAGGTCGAGCTCCTTCCCGGCGATGGCGCCCTGCTGGCTCCGGAGTGGGTTCCGTGGGCCGAGCGCCTGGCCGAGTACCGCGCGCACCAGGTCGAGCTCGCTGAAGCGGCCGCGGCTGCCGGCGACGACGTGGTGACGGACGACGGCGGACTCGAGGACGACGAAGACGGCGGGCTCGACGACGACGACCTCGACGACGATGATGACGACGTCGAGGTGGACATCCTCCACGCCGGCGACGTGGACGGTGTGGACATCGACGAACTCGACGAGGGCGCTGTCGACGACGAGTCCGTCGCGTCGGAAGAGGATGAGTCCGAGGACGACGACGCCGACGCCCTCGATGAGGACGCCGGCGAGGTCGACGAGGAGGAGTGACCCCGGGCGCTCAGCCGCCCAGGTTCTCCAGCACGTATTCGATCGACCGGGTCAGCTGACGCACGTCGTCCGGTTCGATCGAGACGAAGGTCGCCACCCGCAGCTGGTTGCGCCCGAGCTTGCGGTACGGCTCCGTGTCGACGATGCCGTTCGCCCGTAGTGCCTTCGCGATCGCTGCCGCGTCGATGCTGTCGTCGAAGTCGATCGTCGCGACCACAGGGGAGCGGTGCGCCGCGTCCGCCACGAACGGCGTGGCGATGGACGAGGCTTCGGCCCAGTCGTAGAGGACGGCGGACGACTCGGACGTGCGCGCCGCCGCCCATGTGAGGCCACCGTTGTCGAGGATCCAGCGAAGCTGGCTGTCGAGCAGGTGCAGGGTGGTGAGCGCCGGGGTGTTCAGCGTCTGGTTCAGCCGCGAGTTGTCGACCGCGTTCTTCAGGCTGAGGAACTCGGGGATGTAACGACCCGAGGCGGCGATGCGCTCGATGCGCTCCACGGCAGCGGGCGAGACGGCGGCGAACCACAGACCGCCGTCGGAGCCCAGGTTCTTCTGCGGCGCGAAGTAGTAGACGTCGGCCTGAGCGGCGTCGAAGTCGATACCGCCGGCGGCGCTCGTCGCGTCGATGACGGTCAGCGCGCCTTCAGCGGCGATGCGTCGGATCGGGGCCGCGACGCCGGTCGAGGTCTCGTTGTGCGGCCAGGCGTAGACGTCGACACCCTCCACGGCCTCTGCAACGGTCAGCGAACCGGGCTCGGCCTTGCGCACATCGGGGGCCTCGAGCCAGGGAGCGCCGGCGGCGGCGGCGAACTTCCCGCCGAACTCGCCGAAGACGAGGTTCTGGCTGCGCTTCTCGATCAGTCCGAAGGCCGCCGCGTCCCAGAAAGCGGTCGAGCCGCCGTTGCCCAGGACGATCTCGTATCCCTCCGGCAGGCGGAACAGAGCCGCGAGCTGCTCGCGGACGCTGCCCACGAGGTTCTTCACGGGTGCCTGACGGTGGGATGTGCCCAGGATCGAGGCTCCCGACGAGAGCAGCGCCTCGAGCTGCGCAGGGCGCACCTTGGAGGGACCGCAGCCGAAGCGGCCGTCGACGGGCAGGAGGTCACGGGGAATCTCGATCGCCATGCGTCGATTCTAGGGGGCGCTCGGCGTGCCGCAGGACTGCTCGCGAGTCCGATGTCGCCGCGGGAATGTAGGCTTGCCTAAGAACCTCGGAGGGCCCGCACATGACCGATCTGATCGACACCACGGAGATGTATCTCCGCACCATCCTCGAACTCGAGGAGGAGAACATCGTTCCGCTGCGCGCGCGCATCTCCGAGCGTCTCGGCCACTCCGGCCCGACGGTCTCGCAGACGGTCGGGCGCATGGAGCGAGACGGTCTCGTGATCGTCTCGGAAGACCGCACACTCGAGCTCACCGACGCCGGTCGGCGCAAGGCGGTCGACGTGATGCGCAAGCACCGTCTCGCCGAGCGCCTGCTCTCCGACGTGATCGGACTCGACTGGGCCTTCGTGCACGAAGAGGCGTGCCGCTGGGAGCACGTCATGAGCGAGCAGGTCGAGCGTCGCCTCGTCGAGCTGCTCGGACATCCGACGGAGTCGCCGTACGGCAACCCCATCCCCGGACTCGATCAGCTCGGGGATCTGCCGGCGCGCACCTTCGACGAAGGCGTCATCGGACTCGTCCAGCGCCTGAACGCCGCCGGCGAGCCCGTCGAAGGCACGGTGCGTCGTCTCGCCGAGCCGGCTCAGGTCGACCCTGAGCTGCTCGAGCAGCTGCGCGATGCCGGAGTCGTTCCCGGAGCGCACGGTGACTTCCGCTTCAGCGAGGGCTACGTCCTCATCCAGATGGACGGCAAGGACGATGGACTCGAGCTTCCCGTCGAGCTGGCCTCGCACATCTTCCTGGTCGGCGAACCGGCCTGATCCCGCGAGAATTCGCGGGTGCGATCGGCGTGGAAGGAGAGCGGCGTCGCCCTCTCCGAGAATTGCCAGTTTCCCAGGGTGACATGATCGTTATCTTCCGGTAACCTCGGTCAGGTCGCCAGCGAAGAAGCCCGCTGGAGATGAACCCGCTGAAGATCGCCTTCCAGGCTCGTCGTCTTCACGGCAAGAACGCACAAAGTACCCGAGCTACATTCGTGCCACGAGAGCAGAGTGCCGACGAGCCAGCGCTGACCCGAACAGCGTGAGGGCCCAGGAGGACCAAGTTTTGGCCGCAGACATCGAATCGCCCGCGAAGAAGACATCTGAAGAAGCAGTACCCGCCCGCCGCACCGGCGCGCGAATGAGTGCTCGAAAGGCCGTCAAGCCTCTTCGATCCATCGCCATCTTCGGGGCGGTCGGTGCGCTGGTCGCCGGCATCGCTCTGCCCGCGTTCGCCTCGTCGAAGCCGAGCGAAGCAGCGCCCACGACTCTCCAGCAGCTCGCCGCCGTCGATGCGCAGTCGCTCGTCGTCGCCTCGCAGGCGACTGCTGCTCCGCTCGCGCGCGGCACGTTCAGCGCGACCACGCCCGAGGAGATCGAGAAGAAGAAGGCAGAAGAGGCTGCTGCCGCCCGTGCAGCCGCTGCTGCCGCGACCGCCTCCGCGGCCGGCACCTCCTCCTCGCGCTTCAACACCGCGGGCTACGCGCTCACGTCGCCCGGCTCGGGCGAGGTGCGCTATCCGCTCCCCATGGGCTCCTGGAACGTCAGCCGCACGGTCGGCGGTGGCCACAACGGTGCAGACATGCTCGCTCCGGCCGGCACGCCAATCTACGCCGCTGCGGCCGGAGTGGTCCGCGCATCGGCCGAGAGCATCGGCGGCTACGGTGTGGCGGTCATGCTCGACAGCGTGGTCGGTGGACAGCGTCTGCAGACCACCTATGGTCACATGCTCTACGGCTCGCGTCAGGTTCAGGTCGGGCAGTCGGTGTCGGCAGGACAGCTGATCGGCTACGTCGGCAGCACCGGTCGCTCCACCGCGAACCACCTCCACTTCGAGGTCTGGATCAACGGCGGGCTCGTCGAGCCCATGTCGTGGCTGTCGGTCAACGCCGGCTGATTTCCAGACACGCTCCGCTCCATTCACCTCCCGTTTCGCCCTGCACCCAGGGAGATGGGTTAGCCTGATCCCGTTGTCGTACAGGTGGGAGAGGCTGATGGAGCGAATACCGAGCATCCGAACCATGGATGCCCTCGGTCGTCACGTCCTTCTGCATAGCCCGCAGGGATGCCACGGCGCTGCCGTGCGCGAAAGGCGCTGTCTCTAGACGGCGCCTTTTTTCGTCCTCGCGATCGATCTGCCTCCTGCGCGACCTCGTGTGAGTCGAGAGTGCCGGGAAGCCGTCCCGGCGGATCGAGAGGATGACGAATGCGCACACTGGTCCTGAATGCCGGATACGAGCCGCTGGCGATCGTGTCGTTCAAACGCGCCCTGGTGCTCGTGATGAACGACAAAGCCACCGTGATCGAACGCGTCGAGGAAGACCCCGTCTGGGGCTCGCACGGCGTCTACGACCGCCCTGCGGTCATCATCCTGGCGCGCTACGTGCGCGTCCCCACCAGCAGACGCGTGCCCCTCACCCGGCGCGGCGTGCTCCGTCGTGACGATCACCGGTGCGGCTACTGCGGGAAGTCGGCCTCCACGATCGACCACATCCTGCCCCGTTCTCGCGGAGGAGCTGATTCCTGGGAGAACCTCGTCGCGTGCTGCTTGCGGTGCAACAACGTGAAGAGCGATCGTACGCCTCAGGAGATGCGCTGGCAGTTGCGCTTCACCCCTCGACCCCCGCACGGTACCGCCTGGACGGTGCGCGGGACGGAACGCAGCGACCCGCGGTGGGAGCCGTATCTCGCGCTGGCGGCGTGACGAGGGCGGCACGACATGCAGAAGGGGAGCCGTCGCCAGGACGGCTCCCCTTCTGCATGTCGTGCCCGCGACAGGATTCGAACCTGCGACCTGCCCTTTAGGAGAGGGCTGCTCTATCCCCTGAGCTACGAGGGCGTGCATCCAGTCTAAGCGACCGGATGCACGCCGCTGCGTCTCCGTCGTCCCCGCTGTGGTTCAGTCTTCTCTGCGACGCCACAGCTTCGACGGCCACCAGATCGCCTTGCCGATGTCGTAGGTCAGTGCAGGGACCAGCAGGGAGCGCACCACGAACGTGTCGAGGAGCACGCCGAAGGCGACGATGAAGGCGAGCTGCACCAGGAACAGGATCGGGATCACCGACAGCGCGGCGAAGGTGGCCGCGAGCACGAGGCCGGCCGAAGTGATCACCCCACCCGTGATCGAGAGCCCTCGCAGGATGCCCTCCCGCGTCCCGTGCGCCTTCGACTCCTCACGGACTCTGGTCATCAGGAAGATGTTGTAGTCGATGCCGAGCGCCACCAGGAAGACGAATCCGAACAGCGGGACGGCAGGGTCGGCGCCCGGGAACTGGAAGATCCCGTTGAAGACGAGCGCCGAGACTCCCATCGCCGTGCCGAAGGACAGCACCGTGGTGAGGATCAGCAGCACCGGCGCGAGGATCGAGCGCAGCAGCAGCATCAGGATCAGCATGATCACGACGAGGATGACGGGAATGATGAGGTTCCTGTCGTGGATCGATGCGTCGTTGGTGTCGATCGAGGTCGCCGTGACACCGCCGACCAGCGCATCCATGGCATCGAGGTCTTCGCGAAGCTCTCGCACGGTCGAGGCCGCGGCCTCGGAATCCGCCGCATCGGTCAGGGTGCCCTGAAGCAGGACATCGCCCTTCACGATGGTCGGTTCCGGGGCGGGCGTGCCGGGAGGGCCGACGGCCGTGATGCCGTCTTCCGTCACGGGTGCCGAACCACTCGGGGAATCGGCCGCGGTGACCGTGACGCCATCGACGCCGTCGTTGGCGAGGAGCACATCGGCCGCGTCCTGCAGCTGACCCTCCTTCACGACGACGTACACGGGGCTTCCGGATCCGCCGGGGAAGTGCTCACCCAGGGCCACCTGGCCGTCGCGCGCTTCGGACGCGCCGAGCACCAGATCCGACTGCGGTACGCCGTCGGCGTCGAGCTGCGTGATTCCCGCCGCCCCCGCGAGCAGCACGAGCGTCGTCACGATCCAGATGACCCGAGGGCGGCGCTTGATGAGGCCGGCGAGCCGCGCCCACAGGCCCGTGGTGCGCATGCCGTGCTCAGCGGCCACGACCTCGGGTTCGAAGCGTGGGCGCCGCGGCCAGAACACGGCGCGACCGAAGAGCAACAGCAGCGACGGGAGCAGCGTCAGCGCCGAGAGCATCGCGAACACGATGCCGATCGCCGCGACCGGTCCCAGAGTGCTGTTGGATTTGAGGTCGCTGAGCAGCAGGCACAGCAGGCCGGCGATCACGGTGCCGCCTGAGGCGACGATCGGCTCCACCGAGCCCTTCCACGCCGCCATCACCGCGGTGCCCTTGTCCTGAGCGACGCGCAGTTCCTCCCGGAAGCGAGCGACGAACAGCAAGGCGTAGTCGGTGGCGGCGCCGATCACGAGGATGAACAGGATCCCCTGGGTCTGGCCGCTGAGGAGCAGCACCTCGAACTTCGCAAGCCACCAGACGACCAACAGCGCGACGCAGAGCGCGAAGAGGCTGGTGGACAACACGACGAGAGGAAGCAGGAACGACCGGTAGACCAGCACCAGGATCACGAGAACGGCAAGGAGCGCGACACCGAGCAGGAGCCCGTCGATACCGGCGAAACCGGCCACCAGGTCGGCGCTGAAACCGGCGGGTCCCGTGATGTAGACGGTGACCCCCTCCGGCACGGCGGCGCGCAGCTCGTCGCCCAGGGCCGTCGTCACATCCGCGAGCTCGGCGTCGGAGTCGATCGGGATGAACGCCTGCACCGCGCGTCCGTCGTCGGAGGGGAGCGCGGGAGAGACGTCGCCGCCGACGCCCTCGACCGTCGGCGCATCCGCGACGGCGGCGGAGATGGCATCGAGCTCGGCAGAGGTCAGCTCGTCGTCGGCGGTGAACACGGCGATGGCCGGGATCGAGTCGCTGTCGCTGAATTCGCCGAGAAGCTTCTGCACCTGCGTCGCATCCGCCGATTCCCGGAGATACGTCGTCTGCTCGTTGGACGACACCTCGTCGACCTTGCCGAACAGCGGTCCGCCCAGCGACGCGCCCACCAGCCACACGAGGATCAGGGCGACGGGGAGGAAGACGCGCACCCAGGAGTGCCGTCGAGTGCGCTCTCTCGGCGGCGGGGTCTGCGCGGTGTCGGGGCGGGACATCGGGGGTCCTTTCGGGGGTGCTTCGGAACGGGCGGTCAGGAGATCCAGGCGAGGATGAGGATCATCGTCGCGAGGAAGCCGGCGAAGTAGTTGAGGGCGATGAAGCGTCGCCAGGCGCGGTTCGTGGAGGCGGAAGTCGCGTCCGTCACGTTCCACCACGGTGCTGCATTCACCACATAGGGCAACGCGAGGACGGCGGCGAGCGGGCCGGGCCACGGAGTCCACAGCATGGCCGTGCCCGCGATCACCCACAGCGCGAGCGACAGGCGTACGGTCGCCCGTGCACCGATGACCGTGGCGATCGAAGAGATGCCGCCCGCCCGGTCGGGGCCGATGTCCTGCACGGCGCCGAAGGCATGGGCGGCCATCCCCCAGAGGAAGAACGCGCCGAGCGTGACGACGGTTCCCGTCGTCGCCGACGCTCCGGCCAGGGCGAGGCCGACGATCGCGGGACTGACGAAATGTGTGCTGGAGGTGACGGAATCGAGGAACGGGCGCTCCTTGAATCGGAGGAACGGCGCGGAGTATGCGATGACCGCGAAGACGCTCACCGCAAGCCAGGCCGTCGAGGCCGGGTTCCCGACGATCACGAGGTAGACGAGGAAGGGGATGTTCGTCGCCGCAGCCGCCCACAGGGTCGCTCGATGGATGCGGGGTGCGAGCAGTGCTCCCTCGATGCCTCCCTTGCGCGGGTTCGCCAGATCGGAGGCGTAGTCGAACACGTCGTTGATCCCGTACATCGCGAGGTTGTAGGGGATGAGGAAGTACAGGGTGCCGAGCACGAGGGTGAGGTCGATGTCGCGCGTGCTCAGGAGGTAGGCGGCCGCGAACGGGAAAGCCGTGTTGATCCAACTGATCGGACGCGACGACAGCACGATCTGGGCGATGTCCCGTGCGATGCCGTTCGACGGCGCGGTGGCTCCGCTCAACGTCGTTCCTCCTCATCTGTCGGTGTCCGCCCGCGGGACCGCCGAAGGGCGCGCATCGCGGTCCACGCGGCCGGAAGGAGCAGAGCACCTGCGAGCGGGTAGGCGAAGTCCTCGATCGGCGCGAGCCCGACGTGCACTCCGAGCAGCGGATCCTGGGCGTAGTGGAACAGCCCGCTCGCGATCATCACGGTGTCGAACGCGGCGGTGAGGAGGAAGAGCACGAGGATGGTCAGGAGCACGGATGCGGGGCGTGGTCCGCGACCGCGGGACGCGAGCACGAGCGCCGTGCCGGCAACTGCGGAACCGACGACGAACCAGGCGGAGAGCTGGAGGTAGGTCATCATCGCTCCCTCTGTGCCCTTGTGCGTGCACGGAGTCGGGCGAGCACACGCGTCGTCCCGGTGTAGATGATCATGGTGCAGACGACGAGGAACAGCAGGAAGACGGGTTCCTCGATGGGAAGCTCGGGAGCGAGCACCAGGCCCGTCGCAATCGCTCCGTCGCCGCGGAAGAAGATCCCGTTCGCGATCCCGGCCACGTCCCACACGAGGAAGAACACGAGGCCGAGGGTCGTCACCACGGCAGCGGAGACCGCGTCGCGCCAGAAGAAGAGCCGGAACCGCCAGTCCAGCAGCAGCATGCAGCCCAGCGACACCAGGAGGGCCGCCAGATACACCGCACCCATCAGGACGCCTCCGTCCCGACGGGGGAGTGTGCGGGAACGGGGAGCGGCCCCGGCGAGTGGTCGCCCCTGATGCGTTTGAGGACGACCTCCGCGCTGATCAGACACATCGGAACCCCCACGCCCGGTGCCGTCGTGGCGCCGGCGTAGAACAGACCCTGCACGCGCTTGGATGCGTTCTGGGCGCGGAACATCGCACTCTGCGAGAGGATGTGGGCCGGGCCCAGCATCCCGCCGCGCCAGGAGTGATAGTCGTCACGGAAGTCCGCGGGCCCTGTCGTCTGCCGCACGACGATCCGCTCCCGCAGGTCGGGGATGCCCGCCCAGGTCGCCACCTGATCGATCGCCGCGTCGGCCGCGCGCTCGACCGCGGGGGATCCGTGTCCGTCGGCCCCACCGTTGCCGAGATCGACGTCGGCGGGCACCGGGATCAGGACGAACAGGTTCTCATGGTCGGCGGGAGCGACGTCGGGGTCGGTCGCGCTCGGCCGGCAGACGTAGATCGATGCCGGGTGCGGCACCGTCGGGGTGGAGCCGAAGATCGCGTCGAAGTTCGCGTCCCAATCGTCGGTGAAGAACAGCGAATGGTGGGGGAGCTCGGGCAGCGCGCCGCGTACGCCCAGCATCACGAGGATCCCGCCGGGTCCGCTGGTGCGTCGCGCCCACCACGATTCCGGATAGGTCTGCAGCGAGGCAGGGAGCAGGGCGGTCTCGGTATGGTGCAGATCGGCTGCTGAGACCACCACGTCGGCGCTCTCGACGTGGGAGGCACCGGACTCGTCGAGCCAGCCGACGCCGGTCACGTGCGTGCCGTCGGCACCGTCCTGCGTGCGGATCCCGGTCACCTGCGCCTCGGTCACGATCCGTGCTCCCGCATCGCGTGCGAGTGCCTCGATCCGTTCGACCACGCGCCAGAATCCGCCCTGCGGGTAGCTGACGCCCTGATCGAGGTCGAGCGCACTCATGAGGTGGTACATCGCCGGAGCGCTTCGGGGATCGGTTCCGAGGAACACCGCGGGGTAGCCCAGGATCTGGCGCACGACAGGGTGGTCGAAGCGCCGCGCAGCGTAGGACTGCAGGCGTGTTCCGAGCAGGGCGCCCAGTCGGGGCAGAGCGCGGACCACCTCCGGCGCGAGAAGCGACCGCATGCGCGTGAACGGGTTGTAGAGGAAGTACTTCCGGGCCATCGCTCCGGCATCCTGCGCGGAGTCGAGGTACGCGTCGAGCGCTGCCGTTGAGCCGGGTTCGAGCGCTTCGAACAGCCGTGTGACCTCTTCCCGTCCTGCGGGCACGGTCACCGGTGTCGGGGAGGCATCCACCGCTCCGGGCGCTCGGAACACGCGGTAGCCCGGGTCGAGCCTGACCAGGTCGAGCTGCTCGGCGGTCGTGGTGCCCATCATCTCGAAGAAGTGGTCGAAGACCTCCGGCATCAGGTACCACGATGGGCCGGAGTCGAAACGGAACCCGTCGCGTTCGATCGTCCCTGCTCGGCCGCCGACACGATCGTTCTTCTCGAGCACGACGACGTCGTGTCCGTCCCGTGCGAGCAGTCCTGCCGTGGCGAGACCGGCAACGCCGGCGCCGATGACGACCACCCGGCTCATCGGTCGCGCTCCAGCGCTGTGACGAGCACGGATCGAGCGGCGAGGACGGCCTTGATCGGATCGGGAACGCGGACCCGGCGCCGGTAGAGGACGTCGACGGGAGTCGTCGACACCCGCCGAGTGAGCGCGGCGAACAACGCCAGGGCGCTGCGAACCGCGGCGCGCGCGTCCTTGGGCAGCAGCGGGATCGCGGCGCGCGCGTCGGCAAGCTGCCCGAACACGGTCTCGACCCACGCGTCGCGATCAGCGTCGGTGAGACGCGCGCTCCCGCCGAGGTAACCGCGGTGCAGACGGTCGGTGTCGTCTGCGAGGTCGCGCAGGAAGTTCACGTTCTGGAAAGCGGCGCCGAGCTGCCGTGCCCCGTGCCGCAGGATCTCCCGTTCCTCCCGTGTGCGCTCGGCGTCTCGCAGGAACACCTGCAGACACATGAGCCCGACGACCTCAGCGGAGCCGTAGACGTAGGCCGCATGGGCGTCGATGTCATACGCGGCGAAACCGGAGTCCGCGTCGATGTCCGCACGCATCGAGTCGAAGAACGGCTGGGTCAGGTCCTCGCCGATCGCGCACTCCCGCGCCGTGCGAGCGAACGCATGCAGGATCAGGTCGCTGCTGTAGCCGCTGCGCATCGACCGATGGGTCTCCGCGATGTACGAATCGAGGGCGGCTGATTGTGCCGTGACGTCAAGGCCGGCCTCCGCAGCCACGCCGTCGACGATCTCGTCGGCGATGCGGACCATCGCGTAGATGTTGCGCACGTGCTGCCGATGGCGTTTCCCGAGCAGGCGGCTGGCGAGTCCGAACGACGTCGAGTACGTGCGGATGACATCGGTCGTGGCGATCTCCGCCGTGCGGTTGAAACGTCGGAGTGCGGTCTCATCGCGGTGGCCGGATGGGGTGGTGCTCATCGGCGGCGACTCCCGACTCGGGAAGCGAGACTCCGAATGGCCTCTGCCGCCGTGCTGGGGACCAGGCCCGCGGATTCCGCGTCGAGAAGCGCGGCATCGGCGGCATCGAGATGCTCCTGCACCAAACCCTCGACGAAGGCCTCGGAGCCGCATGCGCGCAGTCGGTCGCGAGCAGCCGCGGCGTCCGCCGGGCTGAGGTCGGTCCGTCCGAAGTGCAGCTCGATCCCGTCCCATTCGCTCGTCATGCGCGCGTACGCGATGATCGCCGTCTCCTTGCCCTCTCTCAGATCGGAGAAGGGGTCCTTGCCGTGCTCCTCGGGGTCGCCGAACACCGACAGCAGGTCGTCCTGCAGCTGATAGGCGAGTCCGAGGTTCCATCCGATCGCCGTGAGGTGCTCCTCGGCAGCGGTCGACGAACCTGCGAGCACCGCAGCGGCGCGCAGCGGCAGGACGAAGGAGTAGGTCGAGGTCTTGTACGCGCTCGTGGAGAGGATCGTCCGCAGATCGGGAGCGATGATGCCGTCGCTGAGTGCGACGTCGGTGTGCTCCCCCGCCACGGTCTCGAAGATCGTCTCTTCGAGCAGGCCGAGCAGGCGCTCGCGAGACTCTGCGGCGACCTCGGCGCGCGCGAAGCCCAGCACCGCCGACGACAGGAGCAGATCCCCGAGGAGGATCGCGCTCGAGCGCGCCCAGTGCAGGGAGGTCTCGGTCGGTCCTGCGGGGCGGGATGCCGCGAGCGCTCCGATCAGATTGGGTCTTCTGCGCCGCGTGAGGTCACCGTCGATCACGTCGTCGTGGAGGAGGAAGGCGTAGTGGAGAAGCTCGACGTGGGCGGCCACCTCGATCGCGGACTGCGTCTCGGCGATCGTCAGCGGCGCGGGTGCCAGCGCATGCGTGAGATCGAGGAGCAGGCGGGGACGGATCAGCTTTCCCCCGAGAGCGTGTTCCTGGGCGGCCCGCCACAGTGCGACGAACTCGCTCCCGTAACGCTCGGCCGCTGTGCTTCTCTCGGAGAACCGGTGGCGAAGTGCCTCCTCGATCCGGGTGCTCAGCGATTCCTCGGTGGTCGTCGCGCTCATCGGTCACACCTCGCCGCGTTGACGTAACAGGGGCAGCTGCTCGACCAACCACGGACTGAAGGCGAAGGGCGCATGCGCCACGGCCTCGATCAGCGGATCCACGTCGACCCACGTCCACTCGGACACCTCATCGGGATTCGCCGTGGGGTCGGCGTCGAGGACGGCGACGTGCACTGGACAGATCTCGTTCTCGACGATCCCGCTCGCATCGACGGCGCGGTACCGGTAGTCGGGGAGCGCGGTGCGGATGTCCGACACCTGGATGCCGAGTTCCCCGCGACCGTGGCGAAGCACCGCATCGACCATGGCCTCATCCGGTCGCGGGTGGCCGCAGAAGCTGTTGGTCCAGACACCCGGCCACGTCTTCTTCGTGAGCGCCCGGCGGGTGATCAGCAGGCGACCGTCACGGTCGAAGACGTAGCAGGAGAAGGCCAGGTGCAGGGGAGTGTCGCTGGTGTGGACTTCGCTCTTGGGAAGCGTTCCGACAGCCGTCCCGTCTTCGGCGAGGAGGGTCACGTCATCCACGGCATCTCCTTGGCCTCGAGCGTTCCCGATTTAGCTAACTTGGTGAGTAGTCAACTTAGCATGAAACTGTTGGTGTGTAACATGATCGCATGGACTCGGAGCCCGGCACCACCCCGAACGCGGGCGCGCAGGAGTCGTCCCCCGCACCGGGAGCAGGGGTGAGTCCGACGGGCGAGACGCCGGACGGGCTCATCCACACCGCGATCTACGACGTCGAGGCCAGCGACCCCCGCAGTGTCCTGATCGACCGCACAGGCGTGCCGCCCGAGGAGCTGAAGCAGATCGCGCAGGTCATGGAGTCGTTGGCAGGGCTGCGCGAAGCGGAGCAGACCCTCTCGCAGGCCTCGCGCCGGTACATGCGCCTGAACGAGACCGACATGCGCGCGTTGCACTATCTGATCGTGTGCGCGAATCGAAACCTCGTGGCAACTCCGGGGGGCATCGCCCACCACCTCGGCGTCTCCACCGCGGCGACCACGAAGCTTCTCGACCGCCTCGAGCAGGGAGGGCATATCGCCCGCGCTCCGCACCCGACCGACCGCAGGGCGTTGCAGATATCCATCACCCCGGAGACTCGGCATGCGGCGATGGAGACGGTGGGTCGGCAGCAGGCGAAGCGGTTCTATTCCGCCGCTCGCCTGACGCAGGCCGAAAGGGAAGTCGTGATCCGCTTCCTCACGGATATGACCGAGGAGATCACGCTTCGGGACGAGCCTTGGCTGCAGGAGGGCGCGTAACAATTACCCCGTAGGGGGTGAAGAACGTCTGGAATGACGTCAGTGCGCCGCGTTGTACGCGTCGACGACCTGCGCAGGAATGCGTCCACGCTCGGAGAGCTTGTGGCCATTGTCATTCGCCCATGCGCGGATCGCCGCGACCTCGGGGTTCCGCGCTGGACGCTTGCGTGCGGACGACGTGCGTGAGGCGTTCGAGGACGATCCCGCCTTGCGTCCGGCCGCCACGTAGGGCTCCAGCGCCTTGCGCAATTCATCGGCGTGCGCGGTGTTCAGGTCGATCTCATAAGCGGTGCCGTTGAGCGAGAAATGCACAGTCTCGCCTTCGCCGACCTCCAGAACGCTGCCATCGATGTCGTCGACCAGCTGGTGCACAATTCGTCTCGCCATGGGGGCGACTTTACTCCACTGAGAGAAATGCGACAACTCGAAATGCTCGATCGCATTCATCTCGCAAAGGCCGTGCGATTACTCCATTCCCTTTGATCAGGGAAGAAGTCCGATTCGCCGGGCTCTCGCGACAGCGGCGTGGCGCGTCGACGCATCCAATTTGGACATCGCCGTCCCCAGATATGCCTTGATGGTGCCTTCTCGCAGACCGAGTTGCGACGCGATCTCCGCGTTGGTCGAACCGAGCGCAGCGCATGCGAGCACGTCGGTCTCGCGCGGAGAGAGGTGGATCGCGGGGATCGGCCCCGTGGCCGGCGCCGCACCGTCTCCGGCGAGGGTCAGCAGGCGCCGCTCGACGTGCGCGATCCTGGTGCGGAGATCTTCGTCCTCGACGGAGGCCGCGATGCTGCGGAGTTCCGCGAAGCTCTGCCGCAGTTCCTCGCGTTGCGCCGGGGCGACCACGTCCTCGTTGAGGGCGGTCTCCTGGAGTCGCCGTTGCACCTCGTCGCGGATGCGCAGTTCATCGGCGACGGATCGGGCGACCTGCATGGCGGGGGCGGTGGTCACCCCGCCGACTCGCTCCTCGTCCCACCCGCCGGCGTAGAGCACCCCGCGGGAGCGTCCCTGGACGACGATGGGAAGAGCGAGGAGCGTACGCAGACCTTCTCCCAGCACGAAGACGTCGTAGTCGTGGGTGATCTGCTGGGACGACCCGTAGTCACTCGTCATGCGGGGGCGGAGCTCCATCATCGCGCGACCGCCGAGGCCGCGTTCCGGACGCACGCGAAGACCGTCCAGCGAACGCGTGCGAGCGCCGACGATGCTGGTGACGCTCACCACGCCTTCTTCGATGAGGCCGCCGAAAGCGACAGGGAAGCGTGTGCGCCGTGCAAGCTCCCGCACCGCGTTCGCGACGAGATCCGCCTCGGATTCGCGGGCGACGGGTGAGTTCACGACTACCTACTTTCGGGGGTGACGACGCAATGCCCCGTTTCGTAGCGTCGACCCTACCATTCGCGCGAGGTGGCTCGTGCGAGCACCGGACATGTGGCAAGGAGGCCCCATGAGCGACCAGACGAACACGGATCCGAACGGTGAGATCGACTACACAGCGGTCGAACGATCACCGAGATTCCTGACCTTGAAACGCACGCAGAGATCGTTCATCTTCCCGATGGCGGCCTTCTTCCTTCTCTGGTACTTCGTCTACGTCCTTCTGGCCGCCTTCGCTCCGGATTTCATGGGACAGCGGGTGTGGGGTGACATCACGATCGGCCTCCTCTTCGGCCTCGGCCAGTTCGTCACCACCTTCGCGATCACGATGGCCTACGTCTCCTTCGCGAATCGCAAGCTCGATCCGCTCGCGGCGCAGATCCGCGAGGAACTCGAGGAAGCGCAGGGCGCGGCATGAGCGGCGTGCGCACGGCAGCACCCGCTGCCCTCGAGATCAATCCGGTCTTCAACATCTCGATCTTCCTGGCGTTCGTGGCGGTGACGCTGTTCATCGTGATCAGAGCGAGTCGCAACAACAAGACCGCGGCCGACTACTACGCCGCCGGCCGCTCGTTCACCGGTCCGCAGAACGGGTTCGCTATCGCGGGCGACTACCTGTCCGCCGCATCATTCCTCGGGATCTGCGGTGCGATCGCGATCAACGGGTACGACGGATTCCTCTACTCCATCGGCTTCCTCGTGGCGTGGCTCGTGGCCCTGCTCCTGGTCGCCGAGCTGATGCGGAACACCGGCAAGTTCACCATGGCGGACGTGCTCTCGTTCCGCCTGCAGCAGCGGCCTGTGCGGATGGCGGCCGCCATCACGACGCTCGCCGTGTGCTTCTTCTACCTGCTGGCGCAGATGGCGGGTGCCGGCGGTCTGGTGTCCCTGCTGCTCGGCATCGACGGTCGGGTCGGTCAGTCGGTCGTGATCGCGGTCGTCGGCATCCTCATGATCGTCTACGTGCTGATCGGCGGCATGAAGGGAACGACCTGGGTGCAGATCGTCAAGGCCTTCCTCCTCATCGGCGGTGCCCTCGGGATGACCGTGTGGGTGCTCGCGATCAACGGGTTCAGTCTGAACACGCTGCTCGAGGCCGCGGTGGCGAACTCGGACAAGGGTGACGCGATCCTGGCGCCCGGTCTGCAGTACGGAGCAAATCCGTGGGACTTCCTCTCTCTCGGTCTGGCGCTCGTGCTGGGCACCGCGGGATTGCCGCACGTCCTGATGCGCTTCTACACGGTTCCGACCGCCAAGGAGGCCCGTCGCTCGGTCGTCTGGGCCATCTGGCTCATCGGCGGGTTCTACCTGCTCACGCTCGTGCTCGGGTACGGTGCCGGCGCCCTGGTCGGAGCGGACGTGATAGCCGCGGCCCCGGGGGGTGTGAACTCCGCGGCCCCGCTGCTGGCTCTCCAACTCGGCGGACCGGTGCTGCTCGGCTTCATCTCGGCTGTGGCATTCGCGACGATCCTCGCGGTCGTCGCGGGACTCACGATCACCGCTGCCGCGTCGTTCGCGCACGACATCTACGCGAACGTCATCCAGAAGGGGCGCAAGGACTCGGAGGGCAAGCCGATCGAAGCCGACCCCAACGGAGAGGTGCGCGTCGCCCGACGTACGGTCATCGTGATCGGCATCCTGGCGATCGTCGGCGGGATCGGCGCGCAGGGGCAGAACATCGCGTTCCTGGTGGCGCTGGCTTTCGCCGTGGCCGCGTCGGCGAATCTGCCCACCATCCTGTACTCGCTGTTCTGGCGCCGATTCACCACTCGCGGGGCCGTGTGGAGCATGTACGGCGGGCTCGGGTCGGCGATTGTCCTCATCGTCCTCTCGCCGGTGTTCTCGGGAACCCCGACATCGATGATCCCGGGGATCGACATCGCCGTGTGGCCGCTGAACAACCCGGGCATCGTCTCGATCCCGTTGGGCTTCCTGCTCGGCTGGCTGGGCACGATCACCAGCAGCCGCAAGGAGTCTCCCCGGTTGGCCGCGGAGATGGAGGTGCGATCGCTCACCGGATTCGGCGCGGAGAAGGCCACGGAGCACTGAGCCTGAGCCTGAAGTCGTGGACCCGGCGGCCTACTCGCCGGGTCCACGACACCGCCTGCCGACGGCTCAGCTCGTCTCGAGGTCGAGCAGGAACTTCTTGCGCTCAGGGTGCGCGCCGTATTGGCCCGCGCTGCCGTCCGACCGCACGACGCGGTGCACCGGGACGATGATCGAGAACGGTGTGATGCGACACGCTGTGCCGACGGCGCGCGCGGCGCCGGGGTGTCCGGCGAGGACCGCGACCTCTCCGTAGCTCATCGTCTCGCCCCACTCGATGTCGCAGATCGTCCGCAGAGCGGTCAGAGCGAACCCGTCGACGAGTCGCCAGTCGAGGCGGATGTGCTCGTCGAAGCGCACCTGCTCGCCGTCGAAGTAGTCGGCGAGCAGATGGGCGAGCTCGTCGGCGGCGCCGGGGTCGGGCTCCGGCACGGATCTCAGCTGGCGCGACACGCCTTCGAGCAGCCAGGGCACGCGCGGGTCTTCGGATTCGGAGAGATCGAACCGCACGATGCCCTCGTCGGAGAACACCGCGAGAGCATCGCCGAAGGGGGTCGGCGCGAAGTCGTAGCGGAAGGTCATGCCCCCATCCTGACCGCTGGACGGGACACCGCACGCCGCTGTTGCCGCTCCGGGTGGAGAACCTCGTCGGCGCGGACGCCGGGCAGGAGAAGTGGACGGTGCATCGCATCGCGGAAATTCGGCGGAAACCCGCCCGGGATACCCCGCGTCGGCATGTCGCGCGCCTAGGGTGTCATTGTGTGGCGACGTGAAGGAAAGTCTGCGGACGACACAGCGGTGGATCCTGCTGTGTCGATCAGCGACCTGCACGGGTCCACTGCCGGCATCGACATCGCGCACGCAGCGGAGTCGGAGCGCACGCGTCTGAGAGCGGAGGCCGCGGATCTCGGCGGCCCCTCGCCACTGGTGAGCTTCCGCGACAGCCCCGAGTCGGGTATCGACATCTCCAAGGCGCACCCCGGCAGCCTGCCGCAGTTCATCACCGGCAAGTCGACGCTGCTCTCGAACCTCTTCCGCGATGAGGTCGGTCTGCGCACAGCGAGACTCGCCGCGGAGCGCATCACAGCAAAGAACACCGAGCTGCGCACCGTCCGCGGCATCGAGGCCGTGCACCTCGCCGTCGGCGTCGCCCGGTGGCGCATCGGGGGAGCGGGGTTCGCCGCACCTGTGCTGTTGCGTCCGCTGGCGATCCGCCGCCACCACTCCGACTTCGAGCTGAAGCTGCAGGGCACCTTCGAGGTGAATCCCGAACTCGTGCGGATCGCCCGCGATCACTTCGGTCTCACGATCGACGCGACAGCTCTCGCAGCCCTCGCCTACGACGGCGGGATCTTCAAGCCGCAGCCGGTGATCGACAGCCTGCGCGCGATCACGCGATCGATCGACACCTTCTCGGTCGAGCCGCGCCTGGTCGTCTCGACGTTCGCCGACGTGTCCGGGGTGATGTCCCGCGACGGCGGCAGTCTCGACCATCAGGTGCTGAACGCCCTCGCCGGACACGTGGGCGACCGCGAGCGCGTGACCGCCCCACGGGCGATCCCGCACCACATCGGGCCGGACGACCGCGCTCCTGCGTCCGACAATCTCCTCCTCGACGCCGACGCCGAGCAGGAAGCTGTGCTCGCGCGCATCGCCGCGGGGCACTCCCTGACCGTCGCGACGCTTCCGGGGACCGGCGGCACGCAGACCGTGATCAACGCGCTCGGCGAACTCGTGCGCGGAGGCAAGCGCGTCCTCGTCGTGTCCGCGCGTCGCTCGACCCTCGACGGCGTCCGCCATCGTCTCGCCGGGATCGGACTGGACAGCCTCGCGGTCTCGCCGGCGAACGTGCGGCGCGATCTGGTCAGGGCCATCGGGCGCAACGAGAAGGCCACGGCGCCGAAGGTCGGCGAAGTCGACGATGCCCTCGTGCGCCTGCGCACCGTCCTGCGCGACTACCGTCAGGCGCTCAGCGCGCCGATCGCCGGGTTGGGCGCCTCGGTCCTCGACGCCACCCGCCAGCTGACGCGCTTGGCGTCGCTCCCTGTTCCACCGTCGACCACCGCGCGTCTCGGACCCGATGCGCTTCGTCGCCTCGCCGCCGACCGCAGCGAGGCTGCCGAGGCCCTCGCACAGGCCGCCCGTCTCGGCGAATTCCGCTTCGGCCCGAACGACTCGCCCTGGTACGGGGTCACCTTCTCCAGCACCGAAGCCGCACGAGCGGCGCACGAGCTCGCCGGGCGACTGCACTCGCAGAGCGTGCCCACCCTGCTCGAGCGCGGCTACGAGCTGATCGCGCAGACGCACATGCGTCCGTTCGCGACCATCGACGAGCTCGGCGAGTACCTGCGGCTGCTGCAGGGGATCCGCGATTCGCTCGACCGATTCAGCCCCACGGTCTTCGAACGTCCTCTGGGTGAGCTCATCCAGGCGCACGGTTCGCGCCGCGACGCTCCCGGCCTGTCCGGGGCGAACAGGCGGAGGCTCCGTCGGCTCGCCAAGGAGTATGTCCGCCCTGGAGTGCATGTCACCGAGATGCATGAGGCTCTCCTGCGGATCCAGGCGCAGCGCACCCAATGGCAGCGCTTCGTCGACGCCGGCGTCGCTCCGGAGATCCCGCTCGGTCTCGCCGACGTCCACGCGGCCTGGCAGCGTGTGGAAGCCGAGCTCGCCGAACTCGACACCGCCCTCGGACGCCGTGAGCCGTTGGCATCGCTGCCCGTGGCCCGGCTCGTTCGCACCCTCGCCGGCCTCGCTGCCAAATCCGACGTCTTCGAGAACCTGGTCGAGCGCGCCCAGCTGCGTGACCGACTCGCCCTCCTCGGGTTGGAGCCGCTTCTCACCGAGCTCTCCGTCCGCCACGTCTCGGAGTCCCAGGTGGGGGAGGAGCTCGAGTTCGCCTGGTGGCAGTCCCTCCTCGAGCGCGCCCTGCAGGACAACCGCGCCCTCCTCGGAGCGAACACCGCGGTCGTCGATCGGCTCGAGCGCGATTTCCGCCTGGTCGATGAGGCGCATGCCGCTATGGCCGGACCGCTGCTCGCATGGCAGCTGGCCAATCAGTGGCGCATCGCGATCGTCGACGAGCCCCAGCAGTCGCAGCACCTGCGTCAGGCGCTGACGCAATCCGCGACGACCACCGCGCAGGTGGTCAGCGCTGCGCCCACCCTTGTCGACGTGCTCGCGCCGGCCTGGATCTCCTCGCCGTACCTGGTGCCCGAGATCCCCGACTCGGTCGAGTTCGACACCGTGATCCTCGTCGATGCCGCAGCGATCAACCTCGCAGAAGCGGCCCCGGCGATCCGTCGTGCGCGCCAGATCGTCGCGTTCGGCGACCCGGTCACGCAGCGCCCCACCCCGTTCCGCATCGCGGTCGATCCGGAGGAGTCGTGGGAGCCCGAGGTGCCCTTCGACGACGTCTCGGCCTTCGAGCGGCTGTCCGAGCTCCTGCCCGTGCTGACCCTCACCCGCAGCTACCGGGCGGGTGGCGAGGACCTCGCGGAGCTCATCAACGATGCCTTCTACGGAGGCGAGATCGTCTCCCTTCCCTGGGCGGGCTCGTACCTCGGTCGTGGCAGTCTGACGGTCGACTACGTCGAGGGCGGTACGGGAACGCCCGATCCGATCTCGGGTGCGGTCGAGAGCCCGGATGCCGAGGTCGCCAGGGTCGTGACCCTCGTGGTCGAGCACGCGGTGCACCGCCCGTCGGAATCCCTCATGGTGGTCACCGCGAGCGCCCGCCACGCCGAGCGCGTGCGCGCCGCCGTCACTTCGGCGTTCGCCGGGCGATCCGATGTCGCGGACTTCGTCGGCCGAGACACGGTCGAACCGTTCGCGGTGCTGACGCTCGAGGAGTCAGTCGCCGAGAGCCGCGATCGTGTGATCTTCTCGCTCGGCTTCGGCCTCACCAAGCACGGCCGCGTCCTGAGCGACTTCGGCGACCTCTCCACACCGGACGGCGAGCGACTGCTCACGGTCGGGATGACGCGAGCGCGCCGTTCGATGGTCCTCGTCTCGTCGATCCGTCCCTCCTCGTTCGACGATGGGCGCCTGGAGCATGGGGCGGCGACCTTGATGTCGATCCTCGGCGGCCTGGCCGCCCGGAGCCGGGATGCGCGGCTGGAGGATCTCGCCGACCCGCTGACCCTGGCGCTTGCCCGCGAACTGCGGCGCCTCGGCGCCTCGGTGGACGTCGACTACCGCGGACTGCTCCCGCTGGTCGCGCAGCACGGCGGCAAGGCCGTCGTGATCGAGTCGGATCCCGAGACGCGAGGCGAGTCCCTGCGCGAGTCCCTGCGTCTGCGCCCGCACGTGCTGCGTCGCCTGGGCTGGCACTACGTGCGCGTGCACGCGTTCGACCTCTACAGCGACCCCGTGACCGTGGCGACCCGGATCGCCGCGGTGCTCGGCATCTCGGATTCCGCCCCGCGCGCGGAGAACGATACGCAGCCGATCGACACGCTCGACACCCAGAATGACTGAGCACCCGGGGCCCGCGGACCCGCGCCAGCACGTGGAACGCATCGCTGGATCTCGTCGTGCGCGTCTCACTCCGGTGCCGGGGAGCGACCCGGAACCGGAATCGGGGCCAGCGGAGACGCCGCCGGCGCGGAACCGGCCGAAGGGTGCCAAGGGGCCGAACGACGACCAGCTGCTCCAGGACGTCCCGCCGCACTACTGACTGTGCGGCTCCTACCTCGGCCGGGAACGGAGAGACGCACGGTCCCTCCGAAGAGGGACCGTGCGTCTCGAGTGGTTCCAGCCGGTCAGGCTCCGCGCTGTGCCTTGAGCAGATCGCGGATCTCGACGAGCAGCTCGGACTCGGTCGCCGCGGCCGGCTCCTCCTCCGGCTCTTCCGCGGGCGTGCCCTTGCGGGCCTCGACATGAGCTTTGAACGTGTTCATCGGCAGCACGAACACGAAGTACACGACGACGGCGACGGCGAGGAAGCTGATGATCGCCGAGATCAGGTCGCCGATCGGGAAGGTCACCGTCTCGCCGTAGATGTTCGGAACCTGGATCCCGAACTGTCCGGCCGCGTCCGCCTTGAGGAAGAGCGCGATGAGCGGGTTGATGATGCTGTTGACGACCGCCGTGACGATCGCGGTGAACGCCGTGCCGATGACGACCGCGACGGCCAGATCGATGACGTTGCCCCGGAGCAGGAAGTCCTTGAAACCTTTGAGCATGGGATCCCCCAACAGATCGATACCTCAGGAAGAGGCCGGAGTCGACGCAGCCGCCGGTTTGGCGCTCGTCGTCGATTCCGTCTTCGATGATGCCGAACCATCCTTCGATCCACCGGATTTGGCGCGCGAGTCCGTGCGATAGAAACCGGAGCCGTTGAAGGTCACACCGATCGAGCCGTACTGCTTGCGCAGCGCGCCACCGCACTCGGGGCACACAGTGAGAGCGTCGTCGGCGAAGCTCTGCACGGCGTCGAAGGTGTGACCGCACGCGGTGCAGGCATAGGCGTAGGTGGGCATGGGGGTCCTTGAGATCAGCGTCGCCGCGGCGACAGGGTGAGGGTCTGCGACGGGGTAACGACGCCGTTCACCGGCTGGTCGTGGACCTCTCGCGGAAGTTCGTCGAGTACCTCGGAATCATAGATGACCGCGTAGACGGGAGGGCACTTCTCCATCGAGCCGATCGTCTTGTCGAAGTACCCGCGCCCCCAGCCCATGCGCATGCCGGAACGGTCGACCGCCGCGGCAGGGACGATCATCAGGTCGACGTCGTTCACGGCGATAGGGCCCAGCACCTCGCCCGTGGGCTCCGGCAGGCCGAAGAGGCCCTCGGCGACCTCGTCATCGTCCGTGGCGACAGCCCAGTCCAGCAGTCCGTCGGCGCGGGTGACGGGGAGGAGCACGCGGATGCCGCGGCGCACGGCCCTGGTCACGAAGTCACGGGTGCCCGGCTCTGTCGTGGTGGAGAGGAAGCAGGAGATGGATCGGGCGCCCAGTTCGTCGACGAGGGCATCGAGGCGTTCGCCGATGGCCGTGGCCGCCGTCTCGCGTTGTGTGTCGGAGAGGAGCTGGCGTCGTTCGCGGAGCTCGGCGCGGAGTGCGCGCTTGGCGTGTTCGACGTCGTTCGACATGGCTCCGAGTCTACGTCGACGCTCACCACTAGGCTGAGAGGATGGGCAACCACAAGATCAAAGCAGTCATCCCCGCCGCCGGACTGGGGACACGATTCCTGCCCGCCACGAAGGCGATGCCGAAGGAGATGCTCCCGGTCGTCGACAAGCCGGCCATCCAGTACGTCGTCGAAGAGGCGGCTGACGCCGGGATCGACGACATCCTCGTCATCATCGGGCGCAACAAGAACGCGATCTCCAACCACTTCGACTCGGTCCCCGAGCTCGAGGTGAAGCTCATGGAGAAGGGCGACACCGGTCGCCTCGAGCGCGTGATGAAGTCGAGCGACCTCGCCGACATCCACTTCGTCCGTCAGGGGGAGCCGAAGGGTCTGGGTCATGCAGTGCTGCGTGCGCGCACCCATGTCGGCGACAGTTCTTTCGCCGTGCTGCTCGGTGACGACCTGATCGACGAGCGCGATCCGCTGCTCACCGAGATGATCGCCGAGCACGAGCGCACCGGCGCCGCGGTGATCGCGCTGATGGAGGTCGATCCCGCGAACATCCACATGTACGGCGCCGCTGCGGTCGAACCCCTCGAAGGGTCGGATGCGGTTCGGGTCACCGGTCTCGTCGAGAAGCCGGCACAGGAGGACGCCCCCTCGAACCTCGCGGTCATCGGACGCTACGTCCTCCCGGCCTCGGTCTTCGAGATCCTCGAGCACACCGAGCCGGGCAAGGGGGGCGAGATCCAGCTCACGGACGCACTGCAGGTGATGGCGGCCGACCCTGACGGCCCCGGCGTCGTCGGCGTCGTCTT
>NZ_LSJW01000099.1:0-2334 GCF_001557335.1 Microbacterium sp. CCH5-D1 | reverse complement strand
CTCGAAGCCGGCGGATTCAGACCGCTCCTACACTCTCATTCGCGATGAGCCCCTTATCGTGCATCTGCCTCACCGCTAGGATCACATCCCGCCAGAACCCGAGGAGCTCTACCCAGCTCAGTTTCTCACGAGAGGCCGGGTCCAGTATGAGTTCATTCACGGATGCAAATGCGCGAATTAGCACATGGAACTGAATGGGGAGCGGCACGCTCGCACCATTGATCATGATCTCGCTGCTCGCACCACCATCGACGATATTGATCGTGCCAGAGCAAGAGGAGAGCTGACGGAGCAGGACACCTTCGTTCTCGAAATCGAGAATATCTTCTGGCGGGGCTCCGGGCCGGAGGATCTTCATCGCAAAAGCCGCTCCCGTCGTGAGATTTACAGCCTCGAAAACAAGACCGAACCCGCCACCGCCGAGGTGCCGACCAACTCTGTACCCACCAAATTCTTGACCTTCAAGGATCTGGATCCATGGGTCAGGCTGGGGCGCGACGCCCGACGTCACGCGCCGTACGTCTCTCGAAGACGATCTATTTCTTCCGGATGTTGCTGAAGGATTGCGACGACATCAGCTGGCGCATGGCCCTGCGCGAGTTCCACCAGCTCGGCCGGAACGTTGTAATACTGTGAAAGCCGCAGCGCCGTCGGCTGAGCGATCGATCGTTCTCCCCGTTCAATGCGCGAGAGCTGTGATGGGGCCATACCAAGCTCGGCAGCCGCCGAGCGCAACGTATTGCCCTGACGTCTGCGCAGGTCGCGCAAGAGCGATGCGGCGCTTTCGGTCTCCCCCATCGTCTCAGACTAGTTGGTGTTGCCAGCCCTGGCAACAGTCGATCAGGTAACGCATGGCTCCATCGTGGAGCGTCGAACGCTTGCGTTCGTATCGACGCACGTGCGTGGAAGTCGTCAAGCCTGTCATCGTAAACGCTACGGAGCAAAACGAGATCAGGGAGCGTGACGCTTATCGCGCGCGCCGGAGGCACGAAGCACTTTCGCTCGAGTGCCAAACAGGCTGCTGCAGGCCGGGACCTGCACAGGTTCGAGAAAGCCGAGGCCGCCTTCGACATCGGCCGCGGCCAGCGAACGTACTGAGCACGTCCCAGTGATTTGCTGGGTAGACGTTTCCGGGACAGCAGGCATCGGTTCAAAGGCCATGCGAGTCTTCGACATCGCTCTAGCCAGGTTCGCGAACGACTGCGGGGTCGCCGCGGGCTGATGTCCGGTAGCAAGAACAGAGACGCCGTCTTACAGCGCTCCCGCCGGCTCCTGAACGTCACGCAGCGCCTGGTACGCCACGCCTTCAATCTCTCGTTTGAGTCGGTCGTAATCTCGGACTTCAGACATCGGTTCGGCGCCGATGGAATACTCGACTGCAAGTCGCTTCAGCGAGTCACGCAGATCTTGGGCTTCGGGGGCGGCCGCCGGCAGCTCATGCTCGATAGTTTCAAAAAGATCGAGAACGTCTCGCCCGGTAGCACCGTGAGGATGATCGCGAAGGAAGTTGCGCCGAAGACGATTGATCACTTTGCTGAGACGCTCGCGATCGTTCTGCCGAACCGCGTCGCGCTGTAGGTGATCAACGCGGGAGAACAACACGTCGAAATTCGCGAGCGTGCGGTCGCGATCTGCGACCTCAACGTCGGACTCCGCGTTCTCCAGCGCCCAGAGCACGCCCCGCGCAAACCCAACCTTGTTTAGTTCGAGCGGCCGGTCAGGGTTCGGACTAGCTGCGATCGAGGCCTCCTCGATCGCTTTGAAAAGCTTCTGACTTGCTGTCGGCGTTGCCTCGGCAAGATTCGCACGGAACGCAACGGCCTCTTCACCGCTGAGTACTTCGCCTGCAAAATGCCAGGCAGCGCGCAGACCAACGCGAGTCGGGACTAGGTCTTCAATCTCGATCACCTCAGTGACATCGACGTCCAGCCTGGCCGCTTCGAGGTCGCCCAGGAGCATTATGAACCGAGGATCAACGAGCTGACGGTCGCCGTATCCATCTCGGAGTTGGCCCGCTGCCTTCCTTCCTTCCTCGTCGTTGTCTAGGAGCACGACGACCGCGGGGACGTCGACATCCCTCCCGCGCGCGAGGTAAACGAGGTAAGGAACGTGTGGCGCTCCACCGCATGGCACCAAGCTGAGGGTGTTCAGGTCAAGACCTATCTGCTTTCGATCAAGGCGCCTGCTGAGCGAACTCAAGCCAGCTAACAGAACCTGGTCGCCCTGCCCCTCAACCATCAAGTTGCAGTTTCCAATGAAAGTGGTTTCAGCGACGAATGCTGGCTCTTCGCAGTTGAGGGTGTAGCCCGGGACCGCCGGCTGGTTCGCGGATAG
>NZ_LSJW01000010.1:0-3763 GCF_001557335.1 Microbacterium sp. CCH5-D1 | reverse complement strand
TGACCACCGAGGTCATGCAGGAGCTCAACGCCAAGGCCGATGTCGACGGTGAGGATCCCGAGGACATCGCGATCGACTGGCTCGAAGAGCAGGGACTCATCTGATGACCGCGTCCCTCCAGATCGGCGAGAGCTTCGTCGGAGAAGGCGTGAACGCGGCGCACATCAACACCGTGCTCGGTCATCGCGAGGGCCCGGCGGGGACGGCATGGGCCACCGCCCTCGCCAGCCCCAGCGCAGGGCACGTGCCCTTCGTCGCCGTGCTCCGGCCTTCCCTGCCGGTCAAGCCGATGACCCTGTTCGTCACCAAGGCGGCCCCGGTCGGCGACGAGCACGGCCTCCTCATCTGGGGCCCCGCGCAGGCGGGCGTGGCGGCCGGCGTCGCGGATGCCGTGGCCGAGGGGGCCATCCCCTCCGAGTCCGCGGAGACGCACGCCCTCATCGCCGCGGTGTGGGTGAACCCCGCAGCCGACGACGCCGAGGCCGTCTACCGGAACAACCGCGAGGCCACGCGCACCGCACTGGTGAACGGCGCCGGCGGGCTGCCGCTCCTCGACGAGGTGCTCGCTGCGCGGCACGAGCCACGTAATCCCTTCTTCAGCCCCTCCACTCCGATCTCGAAGGACACGCACGACCGATGAGTTCTCCCACCCCCGTCCTCGACCCCGAACGCGTCGAGACCCGGCCCACCGTCGGCTTCATCGGCCTCGGCAACATGGGCTCCGGCATGACGTTCAACCTGCAGGCTGCCGGCTTCCCCCTGGTGGTCACCGATCTCCGACGCGAGTCGGCGGACGCGCTGATCGCCGGCGGTGCGACGTGGGCGGACACGCCCCGCGAGGTCGCCGCATCCAGCGACCTCGTGATCACGATGCTGCCGACGCCGAAACACGTCGAAGCCGTGGCGACGGGCCCGGAAGGTCTCGTCGCCGGGCTTCCCGACGGCGGCACCTGGATCGACATGTCCACCTCCGTGCCCGATGTGCTGGACGGCGTCAGGGCCTCGACCGCCGGCCGCGGTCTGCACCTGGTCGATGCGCCCGTGAGCGGGATGTCGGTGGGGGCGGCGAACGGAATGCTGCAGATCTTCGTGGGAGGGGAGGCCGCAGACGTCGAGCGGCTGCGCCCCGTGTTCGAGGCGATGGGCGACCCGGAGCGGATCCTCCATGTGGGCGGTCACGGCGCCGGGTACGCAGTGAAGCTCATGATCAACCAGCTGTGGTTCTCGCACCTGGTTGCGACCGCCGAGGTGCTCTCGGTCGGCGTCGCGGCGGGCGTCGACCTCGGTGTGCTTCGCGACGCGCTCATCGCGAGCCCGGCGAACAGCACCTTCGTCTCCCGCGACGTGCTGTCCATTCTCGACCACGGCGACTACGACGAGGGGTTCGCGATCGCACTCGCGTGCAAGGACCTGGGCCTCTCCATCGACCTCGCTCGATCGGTGGGAATGCCGGTGGAGGTGTCCTCGCTCGTCGAGCAGATCTTCCGTCGGGCGCGCGCCCGTTACGGAGACCGTGCAGGCGAGATGACACCCGTGCGCCTGTACGAAGAGGTCCTCGGCCGCGACCTGCGTCGGGAGGTGGCAGTATGAGCGCCGCTCGCGAGCTCGACGTCATCGCCTCCATACCGAAGGGCCTGTTGATCGGCGGGCAGTGGCGGGACGCGGCCTCAGGGCATACCTTCGCGGTTCACGACCCGTCGACCGGCGACGTGCTCGCCGAGGTGGCCGACGCGACGCCGGAGGACGGCATGGCGGCGCTGGATGCGGCCGCCGCAGCACAGGCGGCTTGGGCAGCGACCGCTCCGCGTGAACGGGGTGAGATCCTCCGCCGGGCATTCGACATCGTCACGGCACGCGCGGAGGACTTCGCACTCGTCATGACCCTCGAGATGGGCAAGCCGCTCGCCGAGTCGCGTGCCGAGGTCGCCTACGGAGCCGAGTTCCTGCGCTGGTTCTCGGAGGAGGCGCCGCGCATCTCGGGGCGCTACGCCACCGCACCGGACGGCCGCAATCGACTGCTCGTCGCGAAACGCCCCGTGGGACCCAGCCTTCTCATCACGCCCTGGAACTTCCCCCTCGCGATGGCGACACGCAAGATCGCTCCGGCGCTCGCCGCCGGGTGCACCTCGGTGCTCAAGCCTGCGGCGCTCACGCCCCTCACGGCCCTGCTCTTCGCCGAAGTCCTGCGCGAGGCCGGGGTGCCGGACGGGGTCGTGAACGTCATCCCGACCAGCCGCGCGGGTGCGGTCACCGGGCCACTCATCGCCGATCCCCGCCTGCGCAAGCTCTCCTTCACCGGATCGACCGAGGTGGGACGACGGCTGATCGCCGACGCCGCCCACCAGGTGCTGCGCGTGTCGATGGAACTCGGCGGCAACGCACCGTTCCTCGTCTTCGAGGACGCCGACATCGATGCGGCTGTCGAAGGAGCCCTCCTCGCGAAACTGCGCAACGGCGGGGAGGCATGCGTGGCGGCGAACCGATTCCTCGTCCACGAGAGCGTGGCCGACGTCTTCACCTCCCGCCTCATCGACCGCATGGCCGGCTCCGTGAATGCGCGCGGCACCGACCCGGAATCGACGCTCGGCCCGCTCGTCGACCAGTCGACCCGGGACAAGGTCGTCGAGCTCGTGTCCGGCGCTGTCGAGGACGGCGCGCGCATCGCACTCGGCGGAAGCGTTCCGCAGGGTCGTGGGTACTTCTACCCTGCGACCGTGCTCGTCGACGTGCCTCGGGACGCCCGCATCCTCCAGGAGGAGATCTTCGGCCCGGTCGCGCCGATCACGACCTTCCGCGACGAGGACGAGGCGGTGCGGCTCGCCAACGCCTCCGAGTACGGCCTCGTGTGCTTCGCGTACACGCAGGACCTCAATCGCGGTCTCCGTCTGGCCGAGCGGCTCGAGACAGGGATGTTCGGCCTCAACACCGGCCTCGTGTCGAACCCGGCTGCCCCGTTCGGGGGCGTCAAGCAGTCCGGCATCGGTCGTGAGGGCGGGTTCGAGGGGATCGACGAATACCTCGAGACGACCTACATCGGCATCGCCGATCCGTTCGCTGGCTCTCTTTCCTGAAGGATCATCGTGCACATCACCGAATTCTCCCTCGATCACTTCTCACTCCAGGGCAGACGAGCGATCGTAACGGGCGGGAACACCGGCCTCGGTCAGGCGTTCACGCTCGCCCTCGCCAAGGCGGGAGCCGACGTGTTCGTCCCCACCCTCTTCGATGACCGTGGCGAGACCGCTGCGCTCCTCGCCGAGGCCGGGGTCGGCTACCGGGAGCTGCGCATCGACATCACCGCCGACGGGGCACCTGCCCGGGTGATCGACGCATGCGTCGAGGCGTTCGGGGGGCTGGACATCCTGGTGAACTCCGCCGGGATCAGCCGCATCGCGGACGTGACCGATTTCGGCCGCGCGCAGTGGGACCCCATGGTCGCGGTCAACCTCACCGCCGCGTTCGAGATGTCGCACGAAGCGACCAAGTGGATGATCCCGCAAGGTTCGGGGAAGATCATCAACATCGCCTCGCTGTTCTCGTTCCTTGGCGGACTCGGGTCGCCCGCCTACGCGGCGACCAAGCACGGCATCGCCGGGCTCACGAAGGCGTACGCCGACGAGCTCGGCGGACACGGCATCCAGGTCAACGCGATCGCCCCGGGATACTTCGCCACCCCGATTACCTCCGAGACGCGTGGGGACGCGGAGGCGAACCGGCGCATCGTCGACCACACGCCGGCGGGGAGGTGGGGGGACGTCGCCGA
>NZ_LSJW01000001.1:0-14129 GCF_001557335.1 Microbacterium sp. CCH5-D1 | reverse complement strand
CTCCCACCCAGCTCGTCGCGCCCGCCCCGCCCGTACCCGCCGACGGGACGGTCTCCATCGCGGCCGCGCTCCCCGACTGCGCCACCGCGATCACCCGGAACGTGCGCTGGGCATGCAAAGCCCCGTCCGGAGCGACCACTTTGACCGTCGCCCCGACGGACGCGCTGTCCACCGTCTGGGTGTCCGCCTACGACAAGGCAGGTAACCAGTCCGCCGCGGTCGGCCGGCCGCTCTACCCTGGCGGCAACACCGGAACCCCCGCTGCTGCGGCGAACCTCGACGCGGGACACGCGTGGCAGGTCACGCAGATGTCCACCCCGCTGCCGAACACGATCCCGGACTCCAACCCGTGGATCGGCGCTGATGGCATCGACCTGCTGATACCCGAGACCAGCTCCACCACCTCGACGGATCTGCCCGACCCGCCCATCGAGACCCCGGTGCTGTCGACCGCCGGGGGAAGCGCCATGGAGGTGAGCACGATGTATCCCGCCGTGAACGCGATGAACAGCTTCACGTTCAGCGTGTGGGTGAAGACCCGGTATCTGCCTGCCACAGGTTCCCAGAAGATCGCGATGCAGGGAGGAGGCTCGAGCGGCTCCGTCCAGCTTCAGGTCACCAGTGCAGGCACCTACGCGTTCTGCCTCGGCGACTACCCCGTCAACTCCGCCAGCACGACACCGACGAGCAACTGCGCCACCGGCGGAGCCGCGACGCCCGGATCGTGGCAGATGCTCACCGGCATCTGGGATGCGACGAACAAGCAGCTCCGACTCCTCGTCGGCAACTCGATCACGCCGGTCGCCGTCAACTCACACATCAACGGAGCCGGCGACCGCTCAGCCAGCGGACCCCTCGTCTTCGGCCCCGCCCCCATGACAGGACGATTCGAAGGTCTCATCGCCAACCCCGTCATGGTCCCCGGCGTCATCAATCACGTCCAGCTCGCCCGGCTCAACGCCTTCGAGCTCCCGTTCACCGACTGAGCGCGAGAGCGCTTCTCGGAGGGAAACGCTCTCGCGCTCTCAGTTCTCTCACCTATGATTCAGCACGCGTCTTCTCACCTAGGAATCAGCACGCGCGGCCCACGGGGTGCCTTGCTTTCCCGTTGACGCCACGACGACCGAATGGCCTGAAGTCAGGCTCACACGAACAGTCAGATTAGGAAGACGCCACAAACGGCACCAAGCACCCGGAGCGGCCGCGCGTTCGCTCGCATGCCGAGCAGGGGCCTGGCACAGCGCTGCCTGAACGATATCGATCGCAGCCACCGCTACCGCAGAAGTGCGCCGACGAGAGTAAAAATGCCGAAGCCGATGAAGAGTATCCCCACGATGAGCATCCTCCGCGGTGTCCTCTCGGGCGACGTTAGATCATCCGCCAGCGGCTCTCCGTACATCCTCTCCATGCCGTGATGGAAGATCTGTGAAACAGGACCGCGAAAGAGCATCAGGGCAAGCCCGATCACGATCAGTATCGGCCCAATCACTGACTCAGCAGACACGTGCAGTCCCGGAAGCGAAGCTCATAGGTGGTGCCATCGGAGAACTGCTACCCCGCACACGCCGTGCGGCAGCGCTCCTCCGCTTCAATCCCGCGATGGACTGAAGTCAACGAAAGTCCCATCACAGAAAGGTTCGCGAAGCTCGGACCAGTCGGCGCCCGAGAACCGTCCTGCCCCGGGCAGGAAGACCGCTTCTCCGTCGACGCTACGGACGTGAAGTACACCGTCGTCGTCCACGTCCCAACGCGCATCGCCAGCATCTCCCTCGCTGGCGTCAGCGACACAAAGCCGGGCGTCAGCAGACGTTTCGATGTGCCCCAATGAGATTCCCGATAGTCGAGCAGTTCCGTCCTCGTAGAGCTCGATGGTTGTGTTGGCCGCATCCGGGACGTCTGGGTCCTTCGATCGCTGCCAACTGATCGGGAACTCGAACTGATCGCCGGGCCCCGGTGTCTTCGTGAGGGCAGGAATGACCAAGACCGCGCATGTCACCACGAGGAAGATGGCCACCCCCGCCCCCAGCACTCCCCACAGCACGGTTTTATTCACTTGCACGCGATCTCTCCACAGTGCTTCAGAATGAAGTTGTAGTACTGAGTACTGGTCAATCCATCCGGATATTGCTTATACATTTCGTAGCCAATGCTCACGGCAGCGTCGTCACTCTTATCGTTCTTATAGCCGACATCGTCGCCGGGAGCGTTGGCCGCTTGGATAGCGACGCCCTCGGGAATACCATAGCTTGCGAGCATCGCGCCGTAGATGACGTTTCCGTAGACGTCGACACGCACCGTCTTTCCGTCGGATCGATCCGGATAGTCAGCGCCGGATAGTCCAAACTTGTCGAGAATTCCAACCTTGGCGTCCCAATCGCCGCCGGTCTTGAACTTGTCGTATACAGTGAACGCCGCGGACGCAGCCTCTGGATTCCACGGCACATCGATCATGAGGCCGATCGCTCCTGATCCGAGACCTTTACGGAGAGCAAGCGCATCGTTGAGAATTCCGCGGAAGGCGGCGTTCTTCTCGCGCGCAACTTTCACCACGTTTTTGTTTGTCGCTGAAGATGTCCACGTCGTGTACTGCTGATATGTGAAAGCAGCGAGCCGGGACGAGTTTGTTAACGGCGACCCCTTCGCCTTCTTTGGCGCCTTGCTCCCGCCGTCAGAGGCCATCGCGAAGGCGAACTTCATTCCGCTCGGGTCCATGTACGTGGTGGGGTTGTTGCCCGAGTACGTGTATCCGGTGTTCTGCTGCGGCAGGTTCGTATCGATCACAGGGTCCACGGACAGGAACTTCCCGAGCACGGGGTCGTAGGTGCGCGCACCGACCGTGGTCAGGCCCGTCGACGCGGTCACGGGCTTGTTCATGTACCCGGTCCCACTACCCCACACTCCGGACGATCCGATCGGGGCACCGTAGGGATCACGGAGCATGCGCGTGGTCGTGCCTGTCGCGTTCGCCACTGTTTGCACGTCCACCGTCCCCTCCAGATTCGAGAACAACCACGTCAGCGTTGTGCCGGCGGTTCCGGTCTTCGCGGACTTCTCCGCGATCGGCTTGCCCTCGACACCACTGTACGTCCGTACGCCCGCGACGACCGTCGATCCCGTCGCCTGCTTCAGCACGGTGTCACCGACGAATAGCGTTGAACCTTCCGTCGTGTTGGTGCGCAGCAGGATGCTGCCGTCGACGTTGTAGACCGTGTCCTGCGTCGTGGACCCGGCCACGACCTTCGAGACCTTGCCCGCGTCGTCGAACGTGATCGTCTGGCCAGGGCGTCCGGTCATGTTGCCTGCCGCATCGTAGGAGTACGATCCCGGCCCCACTCCGGCCGGGCCTGCCACAGCGTTGACCGCGTGCGGACGGTCGCCGCCCGCTGCCGCGTAGGTGTACGTCGCGGTGGTGGTCGATCCCATCGTCGAACGCTTCACGAGTCCCGTGCGGTTTCCGGTGGCGTTGTCATACGTGTACTCATGCCAGTACGGCTCTAGGCCACCCATCCCGCTCGCCGACGGTGTGGCCCCGCACTCCGTCGATGCGTTCGGAGTCCACGCCGACTTCAGCTGGCGCAGCGAGTCATACGCGTAACAGGCCTTCTGCGTCCCCGCCGTCGGCAGCACAGAGCTCATCGTCGCCGACGTGACATTGCCGACCGCGTCGCGGGTATATGCCCGGTCGGCCACATAGTGCCCCAGATCGCCGAACACCGCGTTGTCCTTGATCGACAGCACCGCCCCCGTCGCGGCGTCATAGCCGTAGGTCGAGTACGCGGTGCTCGTGGAGCCGTTGACCCGGTTGAACTGCGACAGTTGCCCGATCGGCGAGTACACGGTGTTCGCGAGGATGATCGACGTGCCGCGCACGCCGCTCAGCTTGCCCCAGGAGTCGTAGCTGTAGCGGATCGTCTCGGCCGGCAGGCCACCCATCGCGGGCATCTGCTTCGCCAGCAACGACGAGTCCGCGTTGTAGTAGAGCGTCGTCTTGTAGCTCGTGCCCGCAAACGCGGGTGCACCTGCCGGGATCGAGAGCGTGGTGTCGAGTGGATTGCCCGCCGCGTCGTACGAGCCGACTGTGGTCTTGTAGGCAAGGCCCGGGGCGCCCGGAGTCGACCCCGTGTAGGCGGTCGACGTCGTGACGAGCCCCTTCTTGACCGTGTCGTAGGTCCACGACGAGAGCATCGCGCCCGAAGATGTGCCGGCATACGAGGCCGTCTTGCGGTTGAGCTCATCGTAGGTCGTCGTCACGGTCTTCCCGCGGGCGTCTGTCGTCGAGGTCATGTTCCCGGCGAGGTCGTAGGTGGCCGTCGTGACTCCCGAATCGGCGTCGTCCTGACCGACCCGGTTGCCGAGCAGGTCGAACGTCCAGGTCCAGTCGTTGCCGGCCGGATCGGTCATCTTCGTCATCCGATCGCCACCGTCGTAGGCGAACGTCGTCGTTTGTCCGGTGCCGGTGATGCCGGCCGCGAGGTACTGGATAAGCTTGGTCTTCTGCCCGAGGGAGTTCGTGAACGTGCTCGTCGAGGTGCCCCCGACCGGCGGAACCGTGTCGACCCGATCTGCACCAGGGTAGGCGTTGATCGTCTGCGAGTGCACGGACCCCGTGGTGTTGAGGGTCGACGTCAGCGCGCGTCCGACGGCATCGTACACGGTGATGACCTGCGAGGGGATGTTGTTCTCCGTCACCGGAGTGAAGAACGCCGTTCCCGGAGCGATGGATGCCGTCCAGTAGTCGTTGTCCACGAAGTACTGTCGCCCCTGGTTGTCGTAGTTCGTGGTCTTCACGACCGTGCCGCCTCCGACGGCGAGGCTCTGGGTCTGCGTCTCTCGCCCGAGACCGTCGAAGAGCTGGTAGCTCGAGACGATGCCGCCACCGGTCAGGGTGTCTGTCTTGATCGCATTCGGGGCGGTCTGCGACAGCGTGTAGGAGAACGACATCGACGGCGCCGCGGGATTCGCGGCCTGGGGTTGCAGCGGCAGCCAGACCTTCGTGGACCGCCCGAGACCGTCGATCGCGATCGTCGTGATCGAGCCGTTCGGGTCGACGATCTTCGTCTTCGCGCCGGTCGTCGGCTCGAGCGTCGTCACCGTCTGCCAGGAGAACGGCGCCGCGTTCGTCTCGGTCGTGGACAGCAGAGGTAGGGCCGTCGCCGGAGTGTAGGCCGTCGACGTCGTACGCCCCAGCGGATCCGTCTTCGTGAGCAGGCGTCCGAGGGTGTCATAGGTCGACGACTCCTTCGTGACCCAATGCGGCTGACCGTTGTCGTACTTGTCCACCACCTGCACGGACGTCGGCAGCCCCTTCGTTGCCGCCGCGCCCCAGGCCAGGCCGTCGTAGCTGGTCTTCACGTCGCTGACCAGGTCGCGCGGGAACTGCGCGCCGGCCACGCCGTCACACGTGGCGTTGATCGTCCGTACCTGACTGGGGAGCCCGATGATCCAGGCGGAGGTGTTCGCCGCGGCGTAAGTCGTCGTGACGCACTTGCCCGTGGCATCCGACGGGACCGTCGACACCGTCAACGGATAGCCGTAGGTTCCGTCGAACGTCGTACGGGTCTCGAGCGTGCGGTTGCCACCGGTCGACAGTGGCTCGGTGACGACTGTCTTCTGCACGCCACCCATCCGCGCCTGCCGCGCGCCGTCGTTGGAGGTGACGTTCGAGGCCCACGGCGTGCTGACCTGCGTCGACACCAGAGCTCCGCCGACACCGTTGAACGTCTGCTGCTGATACGGCTGTCCGGCGAACCAGCGGTCGTCCGGGATGCTGGTGCCGGTGACGTTCACCGTCTTCGTGCCTCCGCCGGCAGCCGCCCTGTCTCCGTTCATGCCCTGGTAGTACGTGTACTTCGACACCTTCTGGGCCGCGGGTACGGCCGGGTCGCCCTCACGCACCTCCACGGTGTTCACCCCCGCGAACACGTTCCACGTGCGCGAGTTCGCCACTGTCAGGGGCGAATCGTTGTACCGCCACTTCGGCGTGCCGTAGAAGTACTGCGTCTGCTGCACTTGGCTCAGCGGGCCCCCCGTCACACCGTTGACGAGGATCGAGGAGACCGGGTACTTGTGGAACAGGTCCTGCCGTCCGCCGAGCGGGATGGTCGACTGCGGCACCCACCACTCCGGGAAGCACCAGTTCGTGTTGTTCGGCAGGTCGCCGAGGATTCCTGCAGCCTGAGCCGGCGTGCACTGCTGGCCCTGGTAATTCACGCTGATCACGCCGCCGAGACTCGTCTTGATCGAGCTCAACCGCCACTTGTCGAGCGGGGCCAGACCATCGACGACCCACACCCGGTTCTGCATCGTGACGCCGGAGAACACCGTCGCCGGCTCCACGATCGCCGCTTGCCCTGCCGCTGTGCCCGTCCGCTGCACCTGCGTGAGCCAGAGCGCGGCCGATGTCCCGTCGCCGGGATCAGGGTACGAGTGCCCGAGCGCCCAGGAGTCGACGGTCGAGTACTCGCCCGAGACCTTCGCCTGCGACTCCACCTTCACGAGGCTCGCGTTCGTGAAGAACGAGGGTGCGATCTGCGAAGCACTGCACGAGGTTCCGGTGCACAGCTGGTCGAACGGCACGTCGGGATACTTGGCCGGATTCGCCGGCATCACCGCGCTGTCGAGGGCCGCAGCCGTGCACGATGACCCGGTGGCGTCGTTGCATCGGCCCTTCCCGTCGTAGCTGAAGAGAACGCGGTACCCCGCGGCCTTCGATGCGAAGAGGTCCGTGGCCCGCAGCCCGTACTCGATGCGCGTGAGGGCACCGCCACGCTGGTACGCGGTCGCTCCCGAACCGCCCTTGGCGTACTTGTTCGTCTCCGCCGTGTAGTACATCGTCTGCGCATTGCCGTGCACGTCGACGACGTAGTCCAGGTTCCACCGCCACGCCTGCGAGCAGGAAGACGCCGCGAACGTCGAGGCATGACACGGCTCCCCCGCATCGTTGCCGAACACCGGCACCGTCCAGGTCGAGTTCGTCGTCGCCTTGCCCGCGGACCACCCGGGGAGCTGATTGAGACCGAAGTAGTACTGGGTGCCGTCGGTCGTTGTCATCCGCCAGCACTCGTTGTTCACCGTTCCGTTCGCCGCACAGCCCTGCGCGGCACCGACAAGGCGCGCGAAGCGGGTGCCGTCATCGTTCTGCAGCTTCCAGACACCGCTGGCCGTGTCTTTGATGAGCGCGCCCGACCGCCCGGCCATCGATACCGTGGCGTTGTCGGTTCTCCAGCACAGGTCGCCGGATGTCGTGACCGCACCACTGGCACCGTCATCCTTCGCGCACGGGATATAGCTGCGCTCGATGAACCCGGCGGCGGTGAGGTCCCATCCCTCACCCACCACCGACGGCTGGTTGTTCGTCGATGCTGTGAGCCCATCCACCGACTGCGAGTTGTATGACAGGCCCACCGACGGCGTCGGCCCCGCACCGGGAGCGGGGACGGCCATGTCGTAGTTCCACGTGAACGCGCCGGTCTGCTCTGCGACGTCCCACGTCGACGACGACTTCAACGGTGTGGCCGCATACGAGCCCGTGCCGTTCGCGCTGCTCGCGCCCGACACCGCCGCGAGCATCATCGGCTCTTTCGAGACCTTCGGTGTGAGCACCAGCCCCTCGTCCGTCGCCGCGGTCGCCACGGGGACGGCCTTCTCCGACACGTCCTCCGGCTTCGTCGACGCGGGCACCTGCACCCACTCCAGGCGACTCGCGAAGTCGCCGCCATAGGCACCGGCGAGCAGCTGCTGAGGCATCCGCACCGCGACCGGCTCCCCTTCTTCCTCCGCGTCCTGCTGCGCCAGAGAGACGACGATGCCGTCGAGCCCCTTCTTGGCCGCCGCCTTCTCGTCGAGGATCTCCACGACCACGGACGGGCTCTGCGACGCCGCGTCGTCTTCCTCCCCCTCCGCGTTCTCGGCATCGTTCTCGGCTGCGTTCTCCTTCTCCGCCGCCCCGACGCCGGACGCGGGTGCGAGGGCGAGGCCGGTATCGCCGAGCGGCTTCCACTCCCCGGCCACCGTCGCCGGCGCAGCCCCCTCCGCGCCTTCCGCCGCGTCGGTCGTGACGCCCTCCAGATCCGACTGCTCGAGAACGATGTCGGTGCTCTCCAGCGACGGGATCTCCATGGCATCCGGAGTGGCCGAGTTCACCGACGAGAGCGGGTCGGCGCCCGCATCCGCCTCGCTGACCGTCGAACCCGGTACCGGATCGCCGAAGACCGGGGTCTCGACGGTCGGTGTCGGCGACTCGGCGAAGGCTGCTCCCGGAGCCGCGACCAGCACTCCACACGCGAGCACCGAGGTGGTGAGAACAGCAAGAATCGTGCGGGTGCTCCGACGCGCCATGGTCAGTCTCCGGTACTCAGTCGGTGAAGGGGAGTTCGAAGGCGGCCATTCGGGCCAGCTGCGCATGGTCGACGACACCGGGGACCATGACGGGGTTCGTGATGAGCCCGATGAACCGGAGGCTGTCGGGGCCCGGGGCGAACATCAAGCTTCCGTTCGCCGAGCGATCACCGCTGCCGTTGACGTGGCCGTTGACGGCGACCGGCGTGATGGAGTTGCCGATGTGGAGGCGGAGCTGCTGGTTCGCGGCATCCCAGATCCCGGTGACCATCTGCCAAGTGCTGGGCAGGACCGTTCCCCCGGTGACGCAGTTGTTGTCGCGGGCGGTGTTGCTCATGTTCACGTACTGCTCGCCGAGGCAGAAGGCGTACTTGCCGGTGCTGGTGATCTGCAACTGCATCGTCCCGATGCCCTGGCCCCGCTGGATGGCGATGATCTGGGACGTCGGCGCCACGTGTGCCGGCTTGACCCAGAGGCTGAAGGAGAAGCTCTTGGACGCGTCGACGGGAGCCGCCAGGGCGGTGATCTCGTATCCTGCGGTCGCCACGTTCGTGGAGAGCACGGGCGAGGCGACCGGGAAGTCGGGGAGGTCCGTCGTGGTCGTCGACGCAGTCGCGGGGATCATGAGGTCGATGGCGTTCGCACCGATCCATGGGTTGGAGTCTGGAATCGCCTCCGGAAGCGGCGATGACATCGTCGTGAGCTGCCAGGCGTGTCCCGCGTCGAGGTTCGCGGCGGTGGCCGGGGTCCCGGTGTTCCCGCCGGGATAGAGCGGATGCCCTGTGGGAGCAGACTGATTGCCCGCCTTGTCGTAGGCGGAGACCCACACCGTCGACAGCGAGTCGACAGGCGCGACGGTGACGGTCGTCGCACCGCTGCCGGTCTTGCAGGCCCACCGGACGCTGTTGGTCACTGTGGTCGCGCAGTTCGGAAGGGCCGCAGCCACGGAGACCGTGCCGTCAGCCGGCACCGGAGGCGCAGGGGCGACCAGCTGCGTGGGGGTCACCCAGTAGACGTATCCCGCGACATCCGCTGCCCCGGTCACCGACAACGGGACTCCAGTCCCGACGGCATAGGAAGCACCCGTCGGGGCCTCCACCACCGGCACAGCCGGCTTCGTCGTATCCACCGTGAAGTAGCACCACTCGCTGTAGCCGGTGCCATGATGCGTCGTGTCCTGACCTCTCCCGCGCCACGCGTACGTCTCGCCATCGACCAGGCCGGTGAACGTCACTGTCTTCGTCCCTCCGGCGGCGAGGCCGGACCCCAGTGTCTGCACGAGGACACCGAGATTGCCGGCCTTGGCCAGGTAGAAGTTGGTACCGACGCTTCCTCCGTCGGGATCCGTCTGATTCACCGCGACCGCGACGTCCGTCTGACCGACCGCGGCCGGAGCCGCAGCGGTGCCACACGCACGCGAAGGGGAGGTGAACGACGGGGCGGTGGGCGTGTTCGGCAGGGTGTTGTAAGAGACGATGAGCGTTGCCGCGCGGCTGTAGTGACGACGCGACGGCAGGTTCGCATTCGTGTAAGTGAAGGCGAACTGAATGGCAGACGCCCCCACTTTGGCCTGCACGCCCGATGTCACGTTCCAGCCCACCGCCATCGGCGCCGAGCCCAGGCCGGGGCCGTACCACGGAGCCTGCAGCGGGGCGCTCCACCCACCCGTTCCTGCCGCGTTCCACGCCTGTTCCTGCGCCCAGGTGAACCCGGTCGGCTTGATCCCATAGGTGTGGACCTGGATCGCACCCGCCCCGCTGGACGCGACCGCGAGCTGAGTGGTGTTCAGGCGGGCGCTCGTCACGACCTTCCCCGCCAGAGCGCCGATGGGGAACTGGAAGAACATGTCCGAGCGATACTGCTGGTAGATGCCGACGCGCAGCACATCGGAAGCCCCCGCCGACAGGTACGACTGGTTCGGATAGTCCGCGTCCGTGTACCAGGAGGCTGTGATCCCCGACGACCAGTCAGGGTCGACGAAGATCGGATACACGACATCCCCGTCGCGCTTCTCGTGCTTCGTCACCGAATCGCCCACGTCGAGCAGCACTCGGTCCGCCCCCACGTCGTGCGTCACGGGCAACGGCGGTGCTTCGCCGCCCGGCTCGCGATAGGTGCCCCCCTCGGAGGAGTCCCACCACAGCGGCTGACCGGCGACGATGCTCGACTCATCCCCTGTCTCCGCGGTGACGGTGCCCGTCGAGTCCGCGCTCAGCTCTGCGTTCTCGACGACGACGTGAAGACCGTCGAGCTTCGCGGACTGCGCTGCCTCCTCGGTCTTGACGACGTAGATCGACGCCTGCCCGGTCTTCGTCGCGACCATCTTCAGGTCGACACCGGGCAGCACCTCAGAATAGGTCGCGGTGTCCCCTTCGACCGCCGGGGTCGGCAGGATCCCGTAGGGCCAGATCTCGGTGATCCACTCGCCCGATTCAGCCTGCACCTGAGCGAGCCGGTCGGTGCCACCTGACGAGAAGCGCACGGGAGCCGCGGAGGCGATCGGCTCGAACCACTCGCCGGTCGATGCGAGTGTCGTGTCGACGGGTACCCAGTCACCGCCCCGCTCGACCCGCACCGGCACGCTCGATGCCTCGTACCGCATCGTCCCATCCGGCATCGCCAGCGTCTGCTCTGTGGGGGTGATCATCCCCACGACCGGTACCGGTTCCCCGGTAGCGCGAGCCGCAGATGCCGCAGACGAGACCGCACGCTCCCGGATATCGCGGAACGACTGCACCGACAGCTCTCTTGCTGCACCTGCCGTCGGCGCGGCCGATGCCGACAACGCTCCTCCGCTCAGGACGATGGCGAGGACGCAGACAGACCCGAGGCCGGAACGCGCGAGCCTGCGCAAACCCGAAGGAAGGAGATTCACAGACGAAAGCTATGGTTCAGCTGGGAGCGTGCGCAATATCCATCTCCTCGATCAATCCCTTTGTAAGGTATTCGCCGCTCGGGCAATGGAGGCGTCGGGGAGGCGGTCGAGTCCGAGCTCCCGTTCCAGCTTCACCCGCGCCCTGCTCAATGTCGTGAAGACCACCGACTGCGAGCAACGCAGCAGCTCGGCGATCTCCCCCGCGGCCAATCGGTCCCAGTAGAAGAGGACGACCATCCTCTTTTCCCGTGGGGTCAAGGCGGTCTCGATCGCATGACGCACCGCGATGGCATCGAGGACGTCGGACTGGCGTCGGCCCCCGACGCCGTGACGCAGGGCATCCATCGCCCTGACCTCGGATCGTCTCCTGCGCTCACGATCTTTGAGCTTGTTGTCCGCGGCGCGCAGCAGCCAGATCAAGCCGAGTGGCTTGCGCTCATCCAGCTTCGACCACGCGAGCGTGAACACGTCGGAGACGAGATCCGATACCTCATCCGGGTCGTCGATCACGCACTCGATGTGGTGTCGAACACGAGCCCAATTCTGTTCGAAGACCCGTTGGAAGGCTGCGACGCGCTCCGCCTGCCGCGACTGCTTTCCAACCCCCACGTTCGGATCGTATTGCACCAGGGGCGCGCTTCATGTCAATCGAACGTGCCGACCTCCGGCACCCGATCGGTCCGTGCGTAGCGCAGCAGTGTCACCCCGGCGTCGTCGGTGATCGGCGGCTCGAGCAGACGCAGCACGCTCGGCAACGCGTTGTCGTCGAACACCTTCTTGCCCGCTCCGAGCAGCAGTGGGTAGACCCAGAGGTTCAGCTCGTCGAAGAGACCCTCAGTGAGCAGCGTGTGCACGAGATCGATGCTGCCGATCACATGCACCTCGCGATGGGCCGCCCGTATCGCCGCGATCTCCGCGGCGAGGTCGACACCGACGCGCGTGCTGCCCTCCCAGTCGAGCGCGAGATCCGCATCCCGGGTCGCGACGTACTTCGGCACGCGGTTGAAGAGCGTGCCGATGTCGCCGGATTCGCCCTCGGTGTGATGCGGCCAGTACGAGGCGAAGATGTCGTACGTGTGCCGCCCGAGCAGCAGCGCATCGAGACCGCGCATGCCCTTCTCGATCTCGGGTCCGACGCCGGAGGAGGGGTATCCGGCCTGCCACCCGCTGAACCGGAATCCGCCCGACGTGTCCTCATCGGTGCCGCCGGGACCCTGGGCGACTCCGTCGAGAGAGGTGAAGAGGTCGATCAGGATGCGACCGGGTGTCTGTTGTTCATCGGGCGCCTGTTGTTCATCGGCATATTGGTTGTTCATGTCGTGCTCCCCACTGTCAGTCGTGCGATGTGGAAGGTGTCGGCGAACGAGTCCAACAGCGATGCATCGCCACGGACGACCGCGACGAGGTCCTGTGCCAGCGCTTCCGCCGGGGTGACCTCGCCGCCGATGAGGCGGCGGATGCCGGGACCGGCGACGATCACCGCATCCGGTTCTCCTTCGGGGATGCGCCCGCCGACGGGAGGCGCCGGAGGAGCGAGCTGCGCGACGCGGAGCTCGCCGTCGCGCACCGATGCACGGAGGGCGACATCGCCGACGTGCAGTTCGTACTCCGCGTCCAGCGCGCTCTCGGTGACGAACGCCGTGCGCAGCGCCATCGTGAGGGAATCGGCCGTGACGACGTCGCCCTCGTCTGGGTCTCCCATCGCCTGGAAGCCCCAGCGTCCGAGGGCGAGCATGATCGGCTCGAAGGAGCGCCCGTAGGGGGTGAGCTCGTACACGAGTCCGCAGTTCAACAGCGGCACACGTCGCACGACCCCACCCTCCTGCAGCTCTTTCAGTCGCGTGGACAGGATGTTGGTGGGGATGCGCGGCAGGCCCTGCTTGAGGTCGGTGTACCGACGCGGTCCGACGAGCAGATCACGGACGATGAGCAGCGCCCACCGCTCCCCGATCAGCTCGACGGCCGTCGTCACACCGCAGTACTGGCCGTAGCTGCGCGCCGCCATGTCAGGCCGACGTGGCGGTGTCGGCCACGTGATCCGGGCCGTTCTCGATGGCTTCGGGCGTCATGTAGAGGAAGCCGAGCGAGTTGCCGTCGGGGTCGTCGAGGTCACGCGAGTACATGAAGCCGTAGTCCTGTACGGGCTTCGGCTCGGCGCCACCGGCCGCCAGACCCTTCGCGAGGATCGCATCGACCTCCTCGCGGGAGTCCTGGCTGAACGCCACCGAGACCTGGACGACTTCGTTCGGGTCGGCGATGGGCTTGTCGGTGAAGGTCGAGAAGAACTCGCGCTTGAGGATCATGAAGTAGATGTCCTCGCTCCACACGACGCACGCCGCATTCTCGTCGGTGAACTGGGGGCTGATCTCGCAGCCGAGCGCGGTGTAGAAGGCCTTCGCGCGCTCGAGGTCGGTGGTGGGCAGGTTGACGAACACCTTGGTCATGATGGCTCCTCCGGAGGTGTGAGCTCATCGGTCGGTGAGCTCGTTGAGGACAAGCTTGTTAAAAGCAATCATGCTTGTCAATAGCAAGTTCGGACCGATCCCCCACACGGGGGATGCGGCGCCGCCACGGCCCGCCCTACGGTGGAGGGATGTCCGCCGCCCCGTTCATCCGCACGCCGACCGAGCGCGAACGGCGCAGCGATCTCGTGCTCGCCACCGTGCTGTTCGTCGGTGCCGTGCTGAGCGCAGCGCTCTCCTCGATCGCGGAGATGTACGGCGACGAACAGGCGCCGCTGTGGACCGCCCTCGTGTACGCGGTGGTCGTCACCGCTCCCCTGGCCGTGCGCCGGCGCTGGCCAGGCACCGTCGCCGTCATCGTGGTGGCCGCCTACTTCACCGCGGTGACGATCCGCATCCCCGAGATCTACGTCGGCAACATCGCCATGTTCATCGCGATCTACACGGTCGGCGCC